>WJLA01000086.1 GCA_014728765.1 Candidatus Peregrinibacteria bacterium | reverse complement strand
ATTCAATTTGTTTTCAAAAAAATCTTTTGCTTTAATATTTTCAACTGCAATATTGTCAATTGGGAAATCAATATTATTAGAAATCATTTGTTTATAAGCATCAACTTCTTCTCTTAAATATGCAACAGAAAGCAATTTTGTGTTATTATCTTGATTTAAAGCTTGTCCAATTAATCCATTTATATGTACATCTGAAAAACTATAACCAATACAAATGATAAGTTTTGCATTTAACGTGTAATGCCTGAATTCTGAAAATAAATACAAATATGGGTCTGAAAACTGCATTTTGTTTTGTGTGCCAAAAATCAAATCAGGTTCAGTTGGCTCTCTATTTACAAACTCAACTCTATTTGTTTTTTTATCTCTTTTCCAATCAATTGAGCCATGTAGCTTATATAAATAAATATCCGGTTCATCATCTTTCACGACTTCGCTAAACCTTTTATGGTTCCATTGCCTGGTATCTTTATCAAAACCACGTTCGCAGGAGAACTCAAACCCTTCATTATTTGTGTTTTCTTCAATACATTTGTCGTAATTGAGTGTGAAAATTCTTAATGGATAAGTTAGTTCATTTTTCAGCTGTTTAAAATATTTGAAGTATGATGCTTCTCGATAGTCATCTTTAGTAACCCATACTTTTAATTTCTCCTTTATTTCTCTTTGAAATTCTTCTATGAGACTGAAATTATCTTTTACAACTTCATTAAAACGAACATTCCATGAACCAATGAAAGGATAAAGAAGGTGATTTTCTTTTTGAACTAACTCTTCCAATACAAACAATAAGGTTTCAACATTAAAAATTGCTGGTATACCGGATAAACCTGCAGAATAATAAACCCCACTTTTAATTAAATAATATAAATCTTTGAACTTGCTCCATTGTTTAGTAGTCAGTTGTTTTTCAATCTCATTTACCATTGTTGATGATACAGGAATTTTTGCATCAGCACTAGCTCCTGCACCAAGTAAAAAAATAATATCATGTTCTTTAAAGTTATACATAATCAATTTATTATAAGAACCATGGTTTTTTTGTGTCGTCTGTTGATAAATCTAAATTTAATTCTTTAAAATGCTTGCTAAAGTCTGCTATTAATTTGGGATAATAAACAGATACAGGTAAAGCCTTTGCATTAAAACCTCTGTAATTAGCACCTGAAAGGTTTAATATATCTTGTAAGTATTTTCTGTGATTGCTGAAAATTGTTTGCTGATTGCTATAATAAAAAGTTATCAGCACCGGGTTCCCATATCTTTTTACGGCTCTTTTGTTATGATAATTTAAACCTTCTGTCCAAAGTAAATAATCTCTTTCGCTTAGCTTAATAAATGAACTTTCATACGGAATTAGTGTATTTTCATCTTTATTATATCCCGTAAATTTTGGGTCATCATTTATTTTAATAATTGATAATTCGATACTTGCATTAATACTCCTTATTGTTGATTCAATTCTTTCTATTTCATCTTTTGTTATTTTTTGAGGGATGTGAAAAATAATTTTTGTGTATTCTTTATTTTCCTCTACTATTTTTGAAATGTTATGTGCAACACCATCTAAAAATTTAGTTTTATCTGTTTCGTTAGCCAATTGTTTAATTTCTATAAATTTTCCAGATGAGTCAACCAAGACAGAGTATGAAAAAAATCTTTCAAATTGCTTTTTGTTTTTATCATATTTGTGGGATTGACCTATGCCTACTATTAAACAATTTTCATGACTTGGCTCAACAATCCAGGGAACACCACTTAGTTTGGAGAATATTTGTAAGGCAATGCTGCCAACAGACCATTTAAGTTTATTGGAATTACTAATTGTTTCAACATGAACAGATTGAGATGGAATATTTTCTTTCAAACAAGTATTTTTCAGCTCATAATAAAACCGTTCTTCACTTGCTGGAAACACGGAAATAATAATTGGATTATCTGTATTATGTTTTTTTACGTCTGCAATTATCTTTTGAATTTCATCAGTTGAATAATCATCTATACTAATTCCTACTGTATTATCCTTTGTTTGTTTCTTTAGGTTAAATTTTTGAATGCCATTAAAGGTTTGATACGAAACACCGTTTAAAGCTTTTAACAAGTCAGCTGATTGATTCTTATATTCAGTTTTGAATACATAAAAATACATTGGTTCAACTCGAACGGGCTCAAAAGGGCCATTATTCATTACCCCATTAAATTGTGATATGTCAGTTTTATTGCTGTTGAAAATGTATTTTTTAACATTTAAAGTATCCGCACCAATATTTTCAAGCTTATCATTTATCGAAATATCCTCTCTTATTAACTTTAACTGAGAATAGTATTTTGTTAGAAAGTCACTTATTATATGATATTTATCGATGTTGTAGTTTACATTACTTCTGTAATCTGAATTTAAACTTAAAGAGTGTTTTTGCACCTCCCGGTTAAATGGGTATTCCTTAGCTTTTATGAATGAGTAATCAATCAAAAAACCAAATTTATTGCTTGTTTTCAGGAAATAAGGTTCAACCCATATTGTTCTAGCTCCAATCAATTGGTCATTGCTATCGGTAATTTCATTTATTATAATTGATTTTCTCGTTTTGTTAAAACGATTGCTTTTTTGATGAATTTTAAGGTTAAGCTTATTGATATTATTCATCAGTAATTTGACTAATAGCTGTTTTGTTAGCTCAATATTTGTTTTGATTGAGTTGCACTCAAATAATTCCGAATTCTCGAATGATTCAAAGCCTACCCAAAATGATGTATATTTACCTTCGGTATCAGGCAACCTATATTTGTAAATGTTATTATCCCAACTTTTTTCATTGTGTTCAACTTTTCTTCGATAGACCTTGAATGAAAAATCTGAATTTGATAAGGATAAAAAGTTTAAGGATATATTATATTTCATATTTCACTCAGTTTATTGGTTCTTTCTCCGTTTTAAACGCCTGGTTTACCACTGCCTGCATCATTTTTTCCTGATAAGCATCTCTTTTTTTAATTTTCTTTTCCAGTTCATCGCACCACGCCATCAGTTGATTGACTTTGGAAACGATGGCTTTTTGTTCATCAACAGATGGCAGAGGAAATATTGAGGCTTTGAAACGTATTAAAGCCATCTTTTCAACTCCAACTTTCTTAGTTTTCTCAATAAACTGTTTCTGTAAAAATGAAGATTCAAGAAATAATTTAAGAAATTCTTTAGGATAAAATATTGGTGTTATTTTGGCAGCATTTTCTGTCAAATTCATGTTATCAAACTTTTTGGGTACTAAACCGCATTTTCCAATTGTTGCCCCAACTATTGTCATATATACATCATTAGAGGATATTGTATAGTTCTTTATTTTTTCATAAACCCATTCTTCAATGT
>WJLA01000085.1 GCA_014728765.1 Candidatus Peregrinibacteria bacterium | reverse complement strand
CTGTAATGGTGGCCAGAGGAGATCTTGGAGTGGAAATTCCCGCAGAATTAGTTCCAATTGTACAAAAAAAAATAATAAGTTTAGCCAATAGAGAAGGTAAACCGGTAATCGTTGCCACTGAGGTATTACAATCAATGATCACTAAACCAAGAGCTACCAGGGCAGAAATTTCAGACGCTGCAAATGGTATATATGATCATACCGATGCCTTAATGCTTTCCAATGAAACTGCTGTTGGTAAGTATCCTTTAAAGGCAGTTCAAACACTTTCCAAAGTTTCTAAATCGATTGAAACAGAACTTAGCAAAGAAGGTATGTTAAGTAGACACATTTCAGTAAATCAAAATATTTCGGATCAACTTTGTCAAAATGGAGCGGATCTTGCGAAAGATATTGATGCCAAGTTTATTGTTGTTATCACAAAAACAGGTTATACAGCAAGACAAATAGCCAAAACCAGAATATTTAATGATATCATTGCTTTTACAACCAAATCCAAAACTTGTCGTCATTTAGCTCTGGTTTGGGGTATAGATAAAATATTCAAGGAAAAACTAAGTCCATCTCGATATGTTAATCAAATAACAGAAATTCTGATAGAAAAAAAACTTGTTAAAAAAAATGACAAAATAGTAATTGTTTCCAATGATGAAATGCATCAAAGAGCAATAACCGCAATCACAATATAAGCTTTATTAATTATCATAAAAATAATATTATTCAATTAATATAATATTTAAAATTGATAATTTTCGGTATAGATCCAGGCTCAACCACTACAGGTTTTGGAATTATAAAATATCAAAACAATGAATTCATTCCATTGGATTATGGAGTTATTCAAACTGAACCAAACTCTTCACAAAGTGTAAAAATCAAACTTTTAATCAATGATCTGAATGAATTGATTAAAACATATCAACCTGATAGTGTAGCTATTGAAGAGCTTTTTTTTAGCAAAAATGTAAAAACCGCCATAAAAGTTGCAGAATGCCGTGGCGCAATTATTAGTGAAATGGTAAAATTCGATTACGACATAAATGAGTACACACCTAATCAAATTAAACAAAACATATGTGGTGATGGAAAAGCGGATAAAAAAAGTGTACAGAAAATGGCGCAAATTATCTTGAACCTAACCGCTCCTCCAAAGCCTGATGACGCGGCAGACGCACTGGCAATCGCAATCTGTCATGCCAATCACCTAAAACAAAAACAATATGCTTTCTAAAATCATTAAAATTATTATTTTTGTCATAGTTATAGCTTTTGCACTAATTTTTATGTATTTATTTGATTTACCACCTTTTAATGAAGGAAAAAATCAAGAACAACCGGTCCCACAAAATACCGAAAGTGAACAAAATCCGTTTATAGATGAAAAGGAAATTGAAAAAGCGGAAGCTTCGCTTCCCGAAGAATTAAAAGAAAGTCCTGACAGAATTGCCAGAACCAAAACTTATGAAGAAATAATCAAAAGAGCACAATTATTGGAAAATGGAGAATTTAACACATTGGCAATAGCCGAATATCAAAACGCATATCTTAAAAATCCTTCTAAAATTGATCCTTTATATGAAATAGGTCGACTGCATATTGAAATTGGAAATTTTGACAAAGCCCAAAAAACTTATGAGTTGATTTTAGAAAAAGATCCCGAGAGCATTGATGCTAAAATCTATTTAGGAAAGGCTCTATTGAATCAGCGTGAAATCCAAAAAGCTCGCGATATATTCGATGCCATAGAAAGCGATGAATTTATTGTAAAATATTATCAAGGAATTTTAGCCGCTTATTATGAAGACCATGCTAAAGCAAAACAATTACTGCAAAACGTTGCGGAATCTTCACCGGATCAAGAACTAAAAGCAAATGCAGAAAGTTTCTTAAACGCATACAGAGAATTTGATTTCAATGTTGAATCTCCGTCGATACATCTTAAAGTACTGCTGGCACGCAGCTATAATCAAGTTGAAGAATATGAAATTGCCATTCCCCTTCTTTTCACTGTTACCAAAGAAAAATTAGATTACAGAGACGCCTGGATTCTGCTTGGATATGCCTATTTGAAAACCGAAAAATATATGGATGCAATAGAAGCCTTGGAAAGAGCTAAAGTATTGGATCCTCAAAAAGCTGAAACAAACTTCTTTTTGGGAATTGCATACTACACCATCAACGACTATGAAAAAGCGGAAGATTTTCTCTTAAAAGCAAGAGATTTAAATTTTCAACCAAAAATCCAAATTGACCAAAAATTAGCTGAAATTTATTTACAACAAAAAAATTATGAAAAAGCTGCCCTTAACTATTCGAATGTCTTAGCTATCAATGATCAAGACATAAACTATTATATTCGACCGATCTGGATATATATTGAAAAACTTCAACAACCTGAAAAAGCGCTTGAGCTTTCCAAATTAGCATTAGAAAGTCATCCTCGAAACGCCATGAGCCATAATCTTATGGCATGGTCATTAATTTACAATGAAAACTTTGAATTAGCGGAATCACATCTCAATCAAGCTATGGCCATTGATCCAAATCTGGATGCTGTCTATTTAAATTATGGAATATTGTTCGAACAACAAGGAGATTTAAATAAAGCCGTAAATTTTTATAAAAAAGCGCACAATCTAGGAAGCGGAAGTGGTGTAAGCGGCATTGCAGCCAATCGCTATAATAGCGTCATTGCAAAAATATATAATAAAAATATTCAAGTTAATACACTAGCTCAATAATGGACATAGTCATCTTTAATTTAATTAAAATAAGTTTAATATTTATGCTTGGAGCATCATTTGGAAGCTTTTTAAGCGTAATAACAAATAGAATAATTAATGATGAAAAAGGAATAATTCTAGGCAAATCAAAATGTCCTAATTGCAATCATCAACTGCACACAATTGACTTATTCCCCATTTTTAGCTTTTTTTTTATCAAAGGCAAATGCAGATATTGCAAAAATAAAATACCTTTAGAATATCCTTTGCTTGAAATATTAACCGCGTTGATTTTTCTAACAAATTACTTTTTTTTAAGCACACCTGCATTTGATTTTTTTGTCGAAAAAAATAATATTACTAGATTCAGTTTTCACTTTATATATTTAAATCTGATCTGCTTAATATTAATTGCAATTACTTTCGTAGATCTTAAAACCAAAGAAATCCCTAATAAATTTTTATATGCTTGGCTTCTGACCTGTCTTTTTGCTCCTTTTATTTCTCTACAAAACAGTTTAATTTCAATACTATTGGCTTTGATAGTTAATTTTATATTTTTTGGCGGTCAATGGTTAATATCGAAAGGTAATTGGCTTGGATCTGGAGATGTTTATTTTGGAATTGGAATAGCCTTAATTCTCGGTTTTGAAAAATTTATGGTTGCCATTTTCTTAACATATTTGATAGCAAGCATTGTGAGTTTATTTCTAATCACCACTAAAACTGTAACCAGAAAAGATACTATTCCCTTTGCCCCATTTATGAGCATCGGAACATTGCTTTCATTATACTTTGGAAACTATATCTATATGTGGTATCTAAACACTAATATAATATTTATTTAGTATCATGAAAACAGTTATCCTGGCAGGAGGACATGGAACTCGCCTTTGGCCGATGAGCAGAAAAAACAAACCTAAACAATTTCAAAAACTGGTAACTGAAAAATCAATGCTGCAAGAAACAATTGAGCGATTGAAATTTCAGAAACCTGAAGATATTTATGTTGCTACAATTTCCGACTTCAAAGAAATAGTGGAAGAACAAACCAAAGGGCTAATGCCTTCTGAAAATATCATTATAGAACCTGCACTACGGGATACTGCCCCGTGCATTGGTTATATTGCCACTGTCTTATCGGAAAAATACCCTGAAAGTGTCATGGCGGTAATTTATGCGGATCACTTGATTCAGGATACTGTCGAATTGGAAAAAAAACTTAAAGTAGCGGAAAAATTGGCAGAAGAAAAACGAACATTAAATATCATAGAAGTTAAGGCAAATTTTCCCAATGTAAACTTAGGTTATGTAAAAATTGGTAAACAACTGGAAGAAATAGATGATATTGCCATACATAAATTTGAAAAATTTGTCGAAAAACCTGATCTTCAAACCGCCAAACATTTCGTCAGACATCAAAGCTATCTCTGGAATACAGGACTTTACGTTTGGAAAGTTAAGGATATTTTGGAAATGTTCAAACAATTTCAACCACAAATTTTCAGTCTGCTTCAAGAAATGAAAGGAAATAGTGCTGACAAAATCGCTGAACTATATCCAAAATGTGAAAAGATATCTGTTGATTATGCCATTATGGAAAAAGTGGACAGCGGTAAAGTTAGAATTATTCCGGCCGACTTAGGCTGGAATGACATAGGAACTTGGGAATCAATTTGGAGTGAATTGGCAAACGGCGAAAACAACAATGTAATTAAAGGAGAGCACCTTGGTTTGGACACACAAAATTCTTTAATATATGGACCGCCAAAAAAACTGATAGCTACAATCGGTTTAGATAATATTATTGTTGTTGATACAGGTGACGCACTACTGATTGCCGACAAGAAAAAAAGTACCAACATTAAACCGCTCATAGAAAAAATTAAAACCGATTACCCGGACTTAACATAAATAATAATGGAAAAAAGAAAACATCAAAAATTAAATTTGGAACAAAAGCCTATTCAAGAAAAAGCTAAACCGTGGGGAAAAGAGATTTGGTTTGCGCAAACCGAATTTTATGCGGGAAAAATACTGCAAATCAATCAAGGTCATCGATATTCATTGCAATATCATGAAAAAAAAACTGAAACTCAATACCTCCTATCCGGCAAAGTAAAACTTACATTCGGAAAGAAAGTTGCTAACTTGCAAGAGATATTTTTAAATCCGGGTGACAAATTTGATGTTTATCCCTATACTATCCATCGTGTTGAAGCAATTGAAGATTCAACAATCTTTGAAGTTTCCACGCCTGAACTTGATGACGTTGTAAAACTGCATGACGATTACGGAAGAAAAGGGAAAGGTAACAATGAAGAATTGGATCAAACACTATCAAAAACAATAAAAATTATTAAATCATCTTAACCATGAAAAACAGAGGTTTTCTATATTCGGGAATAATACTTTTAGTAGGTCTGATACTGGCATTTTTTACTTTACCGGGAGATCTTCAAAAGCAATATCTTCCTTTTTTACCAAATTCAATAACGCAATCTAAAATAAATCTTGGACTGGATTTACAAGGCGGATCGCAATTGGATTACAAAATTGATTTAAGAAAAGTTCCCGAAAGTGACAGAGACGATATTATTGACGGTGTTATCAATGTAATACAACAAAGAGTAAATTCCTTGGGTGTTTCTGAACCAAATATTTATTCATCAATAGTTGGTGACGAACATCATATTATAGTCGAATTGGCAGGAATAAAAGATTTGGATGAAGCAAAAGAAACCGTTGGAAAAACCATTCAATTGGAATTTAAAGAAAGAAGAGCGGAACCTGACCCTGAGCAAGCCGAAAAAGTTCGCGTTCAAGCGGAAAACGTACTTAAAAAAATAAAAGAAACTGACAGTGATTTTGAATTCATTGCATTAGAAGAAGAACAGCTAAATCCTAGCAAAGTCTCTTACACAGTAACTGAAGAATTCAGGTTTAAAGATGAATTATCAGGTTCAATCCGAGAAGTGGTACCAGGGATGGAAGTTAACGAAGTAAATGACGAATTGATTGAAGCAAGCGGAGAATTTGTGTTTGATTCTGCAACCGGCCAAGTCGTGCAAACAAATGGATATTATATTGTCAAATTACTTGAAAAACAAACAGGAACAAGAGAAATCAACGAACCTAAAAATGTTGTAATCTCACAAATATTAATATCACATAATGAATCTCCTCAAGCCGGAGAAATAGATAGAAGCAGAGATGAAGCAAGAAATCGAGCCCAAGAAATAAAAGCTCAAATAGACGCGCTTAGATCAGGCACCCCGGTTGAGGAAGGTCAAGATGCTCCTACCGGCTCTTTTGCCACACTGGCAGAAGAGTATTCGGATGCGGCATCTAGCTCAAATCAAGGCTTAGAAGAAGTTCCCGTAACGGAAAACAATGTTACCTACGTTAAAGAAGTAACAGAGACCGCCTTCAATTTCAGCGAAGCAGGACAAATCAGTGATATAGTTGAAAGCCCACTTGGTTTTCATATAATCAAAGCCGAGGAAATCAATCAAGCGATTGACGAAACAAGAGAAGAAGAACAATACAAAGTTGCCACTTTATTTTTTGACAGCTCTGATGATCCTTGGGTAACAACAGGACTGGATGGAAAATTTTTCCAAAGAGCGGATGTTACTTTTGATCAATTATATAATCCTCAAGTTTCAATATCTTTCACACCCGAAGGTGCAGATATGTTTGAACAATTAACAGAAAAAAACATTGGTAAACCGATTGCCATTTTTGTTGGTGGTGAACAAATTTCAGCTCCCAATGTAAACAGCAAAATTCCTGATGGTAATGCGGTTATTACCGGAGGATTCACAATAAGAGAAGCTGAAAAACTAGCTAGAGATTTAAATACAGGTGCAATCCCCGCCCCTATTTTACTGGTGGGACAATACACAATAGGTGCATCTTTAGGACAAGAAGCTTTGGATTCCAGTCTCTATGCAGGTTTGATTGGATTGGCATTAATAGGTTTATTTATGCTTTTCTATTACAGAGCTGCAGGAATAATAGCTTCTCTTGCATTGTTTATGTATACGACAATTTTAATTTTTCTAATTAAAGTTGCTTTACCAATTCAACTCGCTTTACCAATAGCTGTCATTATTTTCATCTATTTGGTTGTTAGAATACTAAATGGCAAAGATTCAGGACCGGAAAAACTGATTTCACTGATTTTAACATGCTTCGTTCTCTTTTTTATGAGCTTCATTTTATCCACTCCGGTAGTGCTTACACTAGCTGGTGTTGCAGGTGTTATTCTTTCAATCGGTATGGCTGTTGATGCCAACATTTTAATTTTTGAAAGAGTTAAAGAAGAGCTTCGAGATGGTCGATCATTGGATAGCGCAATCAATGTTGGTTTTGAAAGAGCTTGGACAAGTATTAAGGATTCCAATTTTTCTTCTTTAATCACTTGTGCGATATTGTTTTATTTTGGAAGCTCTATCATTCAAGGATTTGCGTTTAATCTTGCAGCAGGTATTTTAGTTTCAATGTTCTCTGCGATTACCTTAACCAGGGTATTCCTTAAAACTTTTGTTGGAAATAAAATAGGAGAAAGTAAAACATTTTTTGGTTTTCCAAAAAAATCACATTCCAAACTGTATGAAATAGTTAAAAACAGGAAAATTGCTTATGGATTTTCAACTATCTTAATTATTTTTTCAATTGTTGGTGTGTTTATTTTTGGATTAAAACCCGGAATAGATTTTGTAGGAGGTTCATTAATGGAATTAAAATTCAAAGAGTCTGTCACAACT
>WJLA01000084.1 GCA_014728765.1 Candidatus Peregrinibacteria bacterium | reverse complement strand
TTGGAATTATCTTAATTTTCTTTGCCCTTTACAATATCAATAGTCAATTAAATGTGCTCGGATTTCCTAGTTTGAATGATTTAAAAGCAAGTCAAACTACTCAAAATCTTCAATTAAAAAATAATTATCAACCCACTGAAAATGAACAGGTAATCAATGTTTTGGCTACGGAATTTGAATATATTTTGGATGGCGAAAACACTTATCAAGCAGAAAAACCCACCAAATTAATAGTTCAAAACAAAGATGCTTTTGGCTGCGCTGTAGCTTTAATGGTTTCAGGGCTTATGGATGATTATCATTTGTTAGAGACCGGAGAAAATGTAATAGACCTTGGTGAACCGAAAGCGGGCACCTATAAAATTACCTGTTCAATGGGTATGGTACAGCCTATTTCAATAACCTTTGAATAATATGAAAAAAACAACACTAATCATTCAAGGAATGCATTGCGCTTCTTGCAAAAGAGTCATTGAAACGGTCTTGCAAGAAGAACCTGCCATCAAAAAAGCGGAAGTGAATTTTGCATCTGAAAAGCTTAGTATCGAATATGATAATCAAAAAATCAATTTAGAAAAAATCAGATCAAAAGTAAAATCCGTAGGAAATTATGATTTATACGAACAGAATCAAAATCATGCCGAACACAAAAAATTTGCTTATCAAAAGCTACTTCGGAAAACAATTATCATTGGAATTTTAACCATCCCATTCATAGTATTGATGGTTGGTATGCTTGGTGAAATGTTGGGATATTTGGTTTTTCCACACAATTTTATGGGCCATTTGCAAATCACTGAGGAATATCAGCTCAATGTTTCTTTCTTGATCCAATTTGTTTTGGCTTCAATTATTCTATTCTGGGGCGGAAGTGGGTTTTTTATCAGTGCTTGGAACGCTTTAAAATCCAAAAGCGCAAATATGGACACCTTGGTTGTGCTGGGAACTTCAGTAGCTTGGATTTTTTCCACAATAGTTACTTTTACACCTTGGGTTTTTGAAGACATCCAAGCAGAAGTGTTTTTCGAAGCTTCCGCATTTATTATCTTTTTCATTTTATTAGGAAGATCTTTTGAGGCAAAAGCTAAAAATAGCGCCAATGATGCCATTAAAAAGTTATTTGAACTGCAAGCCAAAAAAGCCAATGTGATCAGAAATGGTAAAGAAAAAACCATTCCCGCCGATCAAGTCGAAACTGGAGAAACTGTTATAGTCAGGCCTGGAGAAAAAATTCCTGTTGATGGTCAAATCATCGAGGGAAATACTACAATAGATCAATCAAATGTAACTGGAGAATCAATTCCTGTTGATAAAACAGTCGAAGATCGGGTTATCGGCTCCACCATCAACAAATCCGGAACTTTCAAGTTTAAGGCTGAAAAAGTGGGATCTGACACTCTTCTCTCTCAAATCATCAAATTGGTGGAAGAGGCTCAGAACTCGCGTGCTCCAATTCAAAAATTGGCTGATCAAATATCATCTATCTTTGTTCCGATAGTTATTCTAATTGCTATAGCAGGGTTTATATTTTGGAATTTCATGGCTTTACCGCTCGGCATTTCATTTGAAGGTGATGTTTTACCAAAGGCGATTTATATTGCTACTGCTATTCTTATTATTGCTTGTCCATGCGCACTGGGTCTTGCCACACCGACAGCCATCATGGTGGGTACGGGTAAAGCCGCAAAAAATGGAATTTTAATAAAAAACGCTGAAGTTTTAGAACAAACCAAAAAAATCACAGCCATTGTTTTTGATAAAACCGGCACCTTAACAAAAGGCGAGCCTACTGTTGACCAAGTTATCACAGATCAAAAAGATCAAAATCAAATCTTGAAAATTGCCGCGGCGATTGAGCATTTTTCAGAACATCCACTTTCGCAAGCGATTACTGAAAAAGCCAAAGAGCAACAAATTGAATTTGAATCCGTTAAGATCGAAAACTTTGAAATGGTTGAAGGAAAAGGTGTCAAAGCCACTCACCAAGGCAAACAAATAGTAATAGGCAACAACAAAATGATAGAACAATATCAAATCAAAGAAAACAAGGCTTTGTCAGACCAAGCTGCAAATCTTTCCGACAAAGGAAAGACGGTTATCTCCATGGCTATTGATGGAAACATTAAAGCATTATTTTCAATATTTGATCATCCCAAAGAAAATTCCAAGAACATCATTGAAAAGCTTCATAAAATGGAAATTAAAGTAATAATGCTGACTGGAGACAACAAAAAAACTGCAAATTATATTGCGGATCAATTAAACATTGATGAAGTCATAGCTGAGGTATTGCCTACAGAAAAAACAGACCAAATCAAATCACTGAAAGCCGACGGTGAATATGTAGCCATGGTTGGTGACGGAATCAATGATGCTCCCGCTCTTGCAGAAGCCAATGTGGGATTTGCTATGGGAACCGGAACAGACATTGCCAAAGAGGCCGGAGATATTGTACTGGTACATGGGACAATCGACAAAGTTCTTGATGCCATAAAAATATCCAATCGCACACTCAAAACCATTAAACAAAACTTATTTTGGGCCTTTGGATATAATGTTCTGGCCATTCCGGTTGCTGCCGGAGTACTTTATCCATTTTTTGGCATTTTACTTTCCCCCATCATAGCCAGCGCGGCTATGGCCTTCAGTTCTGTTTCCGTTGTGTTAAACAGTTTAAGACTCAAAAGATAGATAACCACAAAACATAAATAACACAACAGATCCTTTGAAAATCTGTGGACAACAAACCAACTCTTGAGTATATTACAACCACGCGACGAAATCCCGCCTCAATTCTCCCAAATTGGCGGGTTTTTTTATTTTTAACTTTCTAAAAACCTTAGACTGCTTTATTTATATCCGCTTCAGCTCCTGATTGACGATTTCTGCGATC
>WJLA01000083.1 GCA_014728765.1 Candidatus Peregrinibacteria bacterium | reverse complement strand
TTCGTATAGGATCAGTATATAATCTTCATCTTGGAATAATTTTTTGACTACACAATGAAACAATTCTATCTTTATCAGGAAAAAAATGATTTTGAAGTTTGGGAGGCCATTAAAAATAGTAATGAAAATGCATTTTCACTAATATTTCAACATTACTATAATTTTCTCTACAATTATGGATTGAATATCACTTCAGATAAAGATATGGTGAAAGATTCTATTCAGGATTTATTCATTAATATCTGGAAGTCGAGGAGAAAACTAGGTGAAGTTTCTTCAATAAAGTTTTATCTACTTATTTCATACAAGCATCTCTTGTTCAAAAAGTTAAAAAAGAAAAAAAGAAATAATGAACAAATTCAGGATTTTTCTAGTGGAAAAACCCCAGTAGAAATCTCTGTTGAAACTAAAATGATCAACCAGCAAAACAATACAGAACAAATCAATAAAATCAATCATAATCTTTCCCTTCTTTCAAAGCGTCAGAAAGAAGCCATTTATCTTCGATTTTATAAAGGCTTTGAGTATCAGGAAATATCTTCAATTATGTCACTGAATTATCAATCTGTAAGAAATTTAATTCATGAAGGAATAAAGAAAATTAAGAATAATCTTAATAATAATTCTTCAAAAACCTCAAACCCTTGATTCAATTTTATGAAATTTATACATAATTAGGAGTAAAGCCATTAAATTATCAACATTTCAGAGAAAAAATTAAATATAATATATTAATTAAAATTTACCTCTTTTAATTTCAGTACATTAAATTCCTCGCAGCCTCTATAATTTTGTAAATATTCTCAAATAAAATTTTTACTTAAGTTCGTCGATGTCAAAAGACTTTGAAGAAATAGAGCAGTTAATCAGTGATGATAGGTTTCGTATGTGGGTTTTCAATCCTGATCGGTCAGTAAATGCTTATTGGCAAAAATGGAGCAAGGATAATCCTGAAAAAATTCATTTGTTACAACAAGCTAAAGATATTTTGACATCATTTAAAATGAAGGAAGAAAATTTGACTGCAGGTCAGATTGAAGCAGAATATGATCAATTGAAGGCTCAATTGAAACAAAGATCTTTTAATATGAACCCCATTATTAAATGGGCTATTGCTGCTTCAATACTTTTGTTTCTCTCTCTGGTAATTACACTTACTCAATTTTCATATTACGATTATAATTATACTACTTCTTATGGTGAGAAGAAAAATATTACTTTGCCTGATGACTCCGAAGTAACCCTTAATGCGAACTCCAATTTGAAATATAATGATTGGGATGAGGAAAGAGAGGTTTGGATTGCCGGAGAAGCGTTTTTTAAAGTACAGGAACAATATGATTCCAATCTGGAAAACCTGAAGTTTCTGGTACACATGGAAAACCTAGACATTGAAGTGATTGGAACAGAATTCAATGTAACACAAAGACACGGAATTTCTGAGGTTGTATTAAATGAAGGTAAAATTAAATTGTACATTAAAAACCATAATACCATTAAAGAAATTACAATGCTTCCGGGAGAAAGGGTACAATATGAAGATGGTAAATTTTACAAAACAACTGTAGAACCCAAAAAATATTCTTCCTGGCTTGATGATCGGTTGGTTTTTGAAAATACACCTTTATTGGAGATTGCAAGAAAGATAGAAGACAATTTTGGATACAGGGTGGTATTTAACGATAAGCAAATATCTCAACGGAAGATTTCCGGAACAGTACCATCCGGGAAGCTTGAAATTCTATTGAGTGCCATACAAAAGACTTTTAATATTCGACTTGAGCAAAAAGACAATACTATAATCATTAAATCCAATAATCAATAATTTTTAACTTAAAATTATTTTTCTTATGAAAGAAAAAATACCTTTAAATTATCGCTTTACGCTGGTGCTATTGTTTTTGCTAGGTATGCAAACTGCAATCTACGGCCAGAATTACGTTGCTATGAACACTCCTACCTATGAAAATCAAAACTTCAAAGCTTTAAAAGAAGTTTTAAGTGAATTAGAGAAAAAACATGGGGTTTACATTGTGTATGAGAGTGGAGAAATCGACCAAATCAAAGTGGAGGAAAAGTATTATAATTTTTCCACTGTGCAGGATGTACTGAAGAACATATCAGAACAATATGGAATTCAGTACGAAAGAGTAAATAATGACTTCTATGTGATTTCGAAAAAGAAATCTAAACGAAACCTTGATAAAAAGAAATCAAGTGTAAATTTTCCCCAAAAAAGGAGCACACCCCAACAATTAAATTCAATAAGACGCATTGAATTGCAAATGATAAAACAAAGCAGAACTATTTCAGGAAAGGTAACTACCCTTGAAGATAATTCCCCTTTGCCAGGTGTAAATGTGCTCGCCAAGGGCACATCGGTAGGAACAGTAACCGACGTGAATGGAACATATTCTATAAGTGTACCGGAAGAAGCTAATACCTTGGTTTTTTCATATGTTGGATATACTTCTGAGGAGATCCAAATTGGTAATAGAAGCGTAGTTGACGTAGCTTTAACACCCGATATTGAGACATTATCTGAAATAGTAGTAGTTGGATATGGTACACAAGAGCGTGCACAGGTTACTGGAGCCATAACCTCTGTAGGTGAAAAAGAAATACGTCAATTAGCTGTACCCAGTGTAGAACAGGCACTGCAGGGACAAGCAGCAGGTGTGTTAGTATCTAATACCGGAGCTCCAGGTCAAGGCGCAACAATCAGGATCAGAGGAACAGGTACCCTCAATAATAACAATCCGTTATTTGTAGTTGATGGAATACCTTCGGTTGG
>WJLA01000011.1 GCA_014728765.1 Candidatus Peregrinibacteria bacterium | reverse complement strand
TATCCATATTGATCAAAAAGCAATTTAATAGCTTCTTGATTATGAGGAAAAAAACCAATGATTTTTTCTGCTGCCAGCATTTTTATTGATGACATATTTTCTGTAGCGAGATGAACTGTGCTATCAACAACAAATTCTTTCAATTCTACAGATGTAGTTTCTTTGGCATAATTTATCGCACCATTGAAAATTTTATCAATTTCACCAATTATCACATGAAATTCGCCATTATTTTTTCTAATATTCAATATGCTGTTTGGCATTTTTGCCGCAAATAGATTGCCATCAACTTGGCTATTTGAAGATTTATCCAGCTCTAATTCACGACTGTCTTCGAAAATTTTATTGGCAAAATTCAATAGATTTTGATATTCCTCATTGGAAATTGTCTTTGACATATCTGTCAACTTTGAAAGCCTTGCTGTTTTCCATAAATTTTTAAGCTTAGGATCTTTAAAACTTTGCAATCGCTTTTCGGGTGTTCCAAAATTTTCAAAGAAATACACAAGTAAGGCTCTTTGTATTTTGATCTGAAGATTTTTCAGTTTTGTTTTTTGTTCTTGATTTGCCAATTGCCAAAATGGATTCATCATTGATTCAATTATTCCTCCACTATTCGATAAAGTCATCTCTCCTTTTGTTAAAAGACTATGTAAATTCGAATTTTCGGAGCTTTTCAATAATGTTGCGGTTTCGACAACTTCCTCGCTGACAATTCTCTTTTGCGTATTTTCCTTAATTATAGGAATATCTTTTTTATTTTTCAAATCTTGCTTATTCAAATCAGAGCGCTTCTTTTCAACTTGTTGCTCAGTTTTATCTTGATTGACATTACCGCTATCAGTCAAATTGCCGTAAACACCGAAAACTCCCAAAGCTATTGCGCCTGCCGCCGCTATTCTCATTATTCTGGACCTGATTGATTTGCTGATTTTTCTTATTCCGGATTCAGGTTTCGTTATATTGTTTTCAATTTCAGATTCACTCTTCAACTCTGTTTTTAATTCACCATACTCTTCAATTTTTGGAAGAGGATTGTCCTTTGGAAATTCAGGCAAATAAAATAAGTGATTTTGTTTTTCCCAATGATTTTCAAAAGTATTTATTGAATCTCTTCTTAAACCGTTATCCACACAAATTCCATTTTCGGGAAAACTACTGGTTGGTCTGAAACTGTTTACAATATTTTTTTGTATACAAGCTATTTGATGCCGCCTAATTTGCTCTTGAACTTTCCTGGTTTCTTCAAGTGAATAAACAGCCGGAGGTGGCACCGATAAACTTACATCCCTTGAAACAATTTTATTATCTTTGACATATTGATTGGGTCGCAATGTTTTTGTTCTCGTTTTACTGTGATCTCCAATGTTTTCTGTGCAGTTATCATCATTCTCAATATTATTCACACACTTTTGCGCGATTTGCCTGATAAAAGAATTACCGGGTGCTGAAGATATACAACTTCTGATAGCGTTATTACGCATAAAAAGAAATTAGTTCCTTTTCGAACCTTAGAATTTTACCAAAGATGATAACTGTCATAAAGCAATAACAGATGCTAAAAGTCAAAAAGTTTTTCTAATTCGAAGTTAACTCTTCAGTCAATTCAGTTTCAAGATTCAAAATACCGTCAATAATCCCTGAATCCAAAATCCAAATTTCCAACAATTTATCTACACCAAAGAAAATTCCTATCCCAACCAAAACTAACAAAACACCCAGACTTTTTTTAAACCAACCCTTAGGATTGGCAAGTCCCTTGAATTTTTGAATTACGGCCTGTCCCCCCTTTGCAATAACAGCCAGCGGAATCATAAAACCGATCACATATACCAATGCGTTTAATGTTGCTAAAGCAAAACTTTGAGGCAACACAATCGCAATTATTAAAGCATATGTTGGAGAACAAGAAGAAAAAACCGGTCCTAAAGATGCACCTAGAAGTATGGTGCCAATTATCCCTTTTTTTTGTTTGGATTGATTCATCAACTCTTCACTTTTGTATAGTTTCAATTTGAAAGCTAGTTTGTCCCAAGCATCCGGAAAAATTAATGTCAGGCCGAAAAAAGTAATAATAGTTGCTGAAATCCAAACCCAAACCCATGTTGGAATAAATAATAAATCAGCTGTAAATTTTAATAATATAGTAAACAGCAGTATTGATAATCCCAGCGATGCGACAATAATTACCGGCCTCCATCTATCACCTTCACCTGCGGAACCACCGACTATCACCGGTAAAACCGGCAACATGCATGGTGCTAATATTGTCAGAAATCCCGCGATAAATGAAGCTACTAAAAAATCCATAGTAATAATTAAAAATTGTAACTACATAATATCATTAACCAACAAAATAATCAGTGACTAATGTTACAAAAAAATAAAAAAACCGGTCTGCTTCAGCAAACCGGCAAATATTATAATTTGATTTCTAGACCAATTCCTCTAAATCTTCTACTAAAGAATCAAAGTTTACTCCCGGATTTCTGGCAACCTCATTTCCTTCAGCATCTAACAATACCCAGACTGACTGTTGTGTGATTCCATATTCTTGTTTCAATTCTTCTTCAGTATCATAATCAACTTTTAACAAAGCCACATCTGCTGGAATTTGATCCTCATTTTCTTCTATGTTTGCCTCCATTGCTCTACAAACAGGACACCATTCTGCATGGAAAAAAAG
>WJLA01000082.1 GCA_014728765.1 Candidatus Peregrinibacteria bacterium | reverse complement strand
TACAACAATATGTTTTCCTGCTTCAATCGCTTTTTTTGTATATTCATAATGCGAATCATCCGGTGTATTCACTACTACCAAATCAATTGTTCTGTCGTTGATTATTTCATCAAAATCCCTGACTATTGTTGCTTTGGGATAGTGTTTTCTTGAGATATCTTTTGTTCGCTCAAGAATTTTTGATATAAAAAATCCTGGATTGGTTTGTAGCAAGGGGCCATGAAAAACTAAGCTCGACATTCCAAATGAGGATAATCCTACATTGATTATTTTTGACATTTTATATTTTCATTGGTTATTTCAAAACTAACCAATTTTAAGCTTAAAGCTTTTATTTTTGTTAACTTTCTAAAAAAAAGCAATTTTAATGGCAGAAAGTAAAAATGTTTATCATTCTAATTTCTTTGCAATGGGAACAAGAATGGATGTTGTTATCCCGCTGATTGACAATGAACAAGGTGATTCGATATTTAACAAAATAAAAACAGAAACCTTAAGGCTTGAAAAAAAACTTAGCAGGTTTGATGCAGAAGGTGAAATATATAAAATCAATCAAACTGCACATTTAAAACCTGTTGCAGTTGACAAAGAACTTTATTCTGTTCTTAAAAAAAGTATGGCATATTACCAATCTACAATGGGTTATTTTGATATCACAACCCGGCCATTGCTCGAGTCTTACTTAAAAAATACAGTAGATTCAGAAATTGAGAAGTTAAAAGAGAATCTCGGTTTTGACAATATTGATTTAAAGGAGGACTCAGTTTTTTTAAAAAATGAGATTATAGAGTTTGATCTGGGGGGATTTGGAAAAGGTTATGCCCTTGAAAACATCCGAAAAATTTTAATGGATTCTCAAATAAAATCAGCTTTTATCAGTTTTGGAGAGAGTTCCATCCTGGCATTTGGCAAGCATCCTTACGGCGAGCATTGGGGTGTGGGCATCAAACACCTGTTTGAATATGAAAATGTTTATTCATTTAAGGTTGTTAACCAATCATTGTCAACCTCGGGTATTACGCCATCCAATCAAAATAAATATGGCGGCAGGGCCCATGTTATCAATCCCAAAACAGGAAAAACAATCAATAGTAACAGAACATTATCCGTTGTATCCGATTCAGCCCTTGATTCTGAGATTTTATCCACGGCTTTGATGGTGTGTGAAGAAGCTGAAAAAAAGGATATTATCAAAAACTTTGATGTTTCTGAAGCTATTGAGATTAAGTATAACAGTGATCATACTTACAGTTGTATAAATTTGATCCAAGACTATTCAAATCATTAAACGTTTCAATTATTGGGTTTTTAACTTTTTATAAATCCTGTATACCAAAAATGTAATCCAACCCGAAGGTTGTTTTTTCTGGCCAAAATCCCAGTTTTTCCAAGCTCTGTAAACAGATTCGGCCATGTACAGCCCATTCTCATTTGGTTTGGTTTTCAGTAAATCAACCATTTCAACCATTCTAGGATCATTATATATAAATTCAAATTCAGATAGAACATCCAAAACATGGAGAATATCAAACCAGATAAATGGAGCTTTTAGTTTTGAGAAATCTGTTCCCATGCCAAACAAAAAATATTTTATATTTTTTCTGTTTTCCCAAAGATCAAGTAAAACTTCACAACCCTTTTTTGCTTCTTTGCTATTTTTTAATTCGGGGATTGAAGATATCAATTTCAGCATAAGTAAATTAGCATAAGGGCAGGGATCTGTCTTTTTTCCAGGCCCTTTGAATTTTTCACCTAGAGATTTGGTTGCTGCACATGGCCAGCCAAAGTCCTTATTTGACGACAATAAATAGTCTACAGATTTTTTAACTGCAGGTTCATCTCCTGCCCCCATTTTTATCAATGCATAAGAAATTAAGGGAGAATCGCAAAGAAGCCACATGAATTCATCTTTTCCCGAACCTCCAAAAACATTTGGCATATTGCCAAGGATTTGAAAAGGTCCTTCTTCAGAAGCATTGGAAATAATTTTATCAATTAGTTTTGAAATATTATTATTCCCTGCTTTAACACCGATGTCAGCCAAAAATACAAGTTTGTGATAAAGTAATTTGGCATCGTTGTGCCTTTTCATGGGCTGACCTGGCCATAAATCAAATTCTTTAAATAACGACGATGTTAGCGTATGATTTACAAGTTTTTTATATATTGATTTTAAATCCTGTTCATCTGGTGATTTTTCTTCTAAATCAATTTTTGTCCGATAGCTTACCCATTCTGGCTGTTGGTTCAGCCAATCAATTGTTGATTCCATTTTGAGTTGTTTATTGGATATCAATATAGAATAAAATATTATTGAAGCCAAGATTTTAGCTGTTTATCTTTTTTAATTTTTTAAGTGTTTTTAGAATAAAAAATATGGGTTGAGATTCATATCCCATTTTATGAAAGCTACCGATTATATAAGTGTCAAAATGAGGGTTATAATACATAAATGCGCCAATTGAGCCAGAATTTCCCCAAATATCGTATTTTTTAGGGGTCATGATAAACCGGAAGTTCATTAGTCCATATCCATAGAAAAATCCAGGGCCCATTTTTGCCCAGTCGCACATTTTTTTAAAGGTGCTTTCTTTGATGATTTTATATCGTACCAAAGCCTCATGGAATTTTAACATGTCTTCAGTGGTTGATACGATCCCCCCGCTGGCCCAGCTCATGGATATACTTTTTGCTTCAATTAAATTCAAATCATTATGATAAAAATCAACCATTGGATATTTGCATTTTTCAATGGGTCCTGAATGGAGTATCATGTAAGAATTGTTCATGTCAAGCGGCTCGAATATATAAGTTTTAAACGCATCATGCAGCGCCATACCTGTAATTTGCTCTATGATCAATCCCAGAAGTTGATAATTTGTGTCCGAATAATGAAAACCTTTACCAGGTTTAAATTTTGATTTGAGATTCTTTTTTGTCCACATTATTGTTTCGATGGGTGTCCAGAATTTTTCTGGTGAAGAGAGCATCATATCCATCAAGCTGATTCCTTCGTTGTTTTTATCAGTATAATAATCTCCCAGGCCTGATGTATGGTTTAGTAGCTGCCGAATTTTTATTTGTTTTGAATAATCGATTCCTTTATAAACATGTAAACCATTTACTATTGATTGATCAAGGTGATCAGCAACCAAATCTTCATAATCTATCAAACCTTTTTCATAAAGAATACCAATCATAACTGATGTTACTGTCTTTCCTATACTGGCGAAATGAAACGGTTGATCCGGGTATACATTTGCTACAGGGGAGTTATTCACCGCAGTTTTCCAGTGAATATCCAACAAATCCGAATGTACCAATAAAATACCTGTACCCAGGCTTTTGTCTTTCTTTACTTTTTTTTCAAATGAATGGAGTATTTGTCCTTTTACTTTTTCTTTCTGATCCTGTGAATGTAATTGTTGTGCCATCATACAAACGATTAAAATAAAATTGATAATTGTTTTCATTTTTTTTGGTCAAAGTAAAGGATGAAAACAGCATCAATCAATCAGGAATTGGAATGATTTTATGGCAAAAAGTGAATATCATATAAAAGTATGATGATCAGGATTGCTTGACAAGATTTGATAATTCAAGGCGGTTCCTTACCTGTAATTTTTCATATATCCTTGAAACGTGCGTTTTTACTGTTGGTAGGGAAATAAAAAGTTCTTCTCCAATTTCTTTGTAAGTTTTTCCTTGAATTAGCAATTGTAAAACTTCTTTTTCGCGCCGTGTAACCTGGAATTTATCTAACTGGTTAGTATCAATAACTTTTGGCTGCCCGAAATTAGCCAGGCGTTTGATGTCTTGAGGGAGTTTCACCAAACAAAGACCAATACAAATAACTGATAATGCATAAGGACTGCTACTTTCCAACCTATTTAAAAAATTAAATTGAATAGAAAATAAAAATAAAATCAGGGTACCAACCATTGAAACAAGTATGAATATTGCCGTTAACCTTTCTGATTTTTCCCTTTCTTTGAGTAACTCTTCAGGATCATTTTTTAAAATTACAAGCATAGAATAAATAACAGTGATAAAAAGAAAAGAACCGGATAAAATGTATGATATTATTTGTTGCTTGGTAAGATAAAAAAATAATATTATAATTGAAATTACAACTGCAATTAACACGACAGCCTTATTTCTGGTCTGTCTACGGGCCAACACCCTTTCGCGATGAACATTTATTGCAATGGCGACAGATAATATTATTGTTGATATCGAGGTAGAAAGTTTTTGGATACTTTCAAATTTCTCATTGCTCACAATAACAAGGTTTTGAAGGGTAGACAATACGATAACCAATAAAAAGGAAAAAGTAAGAAATATAGTTTCTTTATATTCTAATTCTTTTAAATAAGAGATAATTTGAACAATCAACAAAGAAATGCCCAAGGTATAAGCTAGAATTAGAAAGAGAATTTTTAGGGCTTCCATTAATTGTTATTCATCAATTGGTTCTAAAGGGTGATTTTATTAATTTTTTTTCATTTTACTTATGAAATTAACAGGCACTCCATCTTTATGTAATGTAATGGATACTGTTTTCATTTTAAAATATGCTTCTGACATATAAAGAAATCCACGATAGACACCTTCTTCGCCCCAGGAATTTTTGATTTTGTAAAAAGTGTTTCCTTTTTCATCTTTTGCCTTTCCTACCAAATGCATCAGGTGATCG
>WJLA01000081.1 GCA_014728765.1 Candidatus Peregrinibacteria bacterium | reverse complement strand
ATATACTTTCTATAAAATGAAAAATTTCATAGATTTTTTTCCATAAACCGATACTGGTTTTATTAAAAATATTAAAGACGATAAATGGTAAATCACTTGCTCCCCAGGCCCATCTTCTCATTTGTTTGTATTGGTCAATAACTGTTTGAGAATATTTTTCACTTTGAACCGCATCCATGTAGATTGGACTATAAATGTTTTCCAAATAGTGTCTGCCATCATAAACAAAAAACGCTGTCCAATATTGTCTTGAATCATCTTGTACAACAGATGTGTCCCAATATCCAAAATCAAGTACGGATTGAAAACTCATCGCCCTGGAAGAAAAACTTTTGTTTTCATCTTTTCTGAGCGATACAGACCATTGCCAAAAACTGCAAGATACCGCTACCAATCTGTTGAAAATGGGAACATCCCAAAAATTATTATAATAAAATGGTACAGGTTGATATCCTACTTCAACTCTATTTTCAGTTATGCAATATCTAAATGTTAACTCATTAAAATAGTCTGGACTGATCACAGTATCTGCGTCAAAACTTGATAAAATCACTTTATCATAAGAAATATTGTTTTGATTTAAGTATGCTTTTAATTTCTTAGCGCCCCACGTAGCATTGGCAGCTCTTCCGGGATTCTCATTGGGAAGATTTGGAGGATGAAAAGTGGCGATATAATCCCTGAATTTATGTCCAAATTCAGCTTTAATTTTTTCATTAATTACCTCAGCATTAGCTTTATCTCTCTCTTCAAAATTGATCATTAATATTACCTTTTTCAAGTTGAAATTACTTTTTGCGTAGGATGCGACTGAAGTTCTTATCACTTCATACGATTCTTTATATGTCGGAATTGCAATGCAATGTATTATTTCAGATGGTTTAAGATATGATTTGTTTTTTTTGAGCCTATCAATGATTTTGATTAATTCTTTTTTTGTATCTTTAACTTTATTTTTAAAGATCAGTTTGTTGATTTTATGATGAAAATTGTCTATTTTTTCAGGCTTTTCAATTAATTCAACCATTGCTTTCCAATCTATTTTTTGTGCTTTTTTAGAATATGAATAAGATTTTGCAAGGTGATAAGAAAAGAAAAATGATCTAAAAACCCAGATTAATGTATAAACAATGATAATATTAGCTGTAATGAAAGGATTGAAAATTGACCCAATAATCACACCTAAAAATGCTCCCCAAGCCAATATTCCCGGAATCATTTCCACCAATCTCCAATATTTATGATCTCTAACAAGATTTTCGTGATTATTATAAGTTTTTTTCATATTGTTTTGATAAGCACGCCTATTATATGAAAATAATTGAATTTGACAAATTAAAATATTTTTACTAATATGTCATCCTTTTACTGAAAGCCAAACTTAACGATATGTCAAATTTCTGACTTGACAACATAACTAATAAAATCTAAGCTACAAGACACCTCCATCGGTAAAGGAAAATCATTCTAATAAACAATTATTATGTCTGACACAAAAGTTACAAATGAAGAGAAAATGAATTTGATAGAAATTATTGAAGATATGTTTCTTGTATTAACGAATAAAGAGAAAGAAGTAATTGTTAAACGTTTCAGTTTGGACAATAAACCTAAGATGACATTGGAAAAAATTGGTCAATCTTTTTCAGTAACAAGAGAAAGAGTCAGACAAATAGAAAAAATAGCTTTAGGTAAACTTAGAAGAACTGTTGAAACTACAAAACTTTATAATATTAAAAAGGTTTCTAATAACATTTTATCAAAACATGGAGGAATATTATTGGAAAGCAAGCTGTTGGCTGAAATAATCAATACAATAGGAAGTGAAGAGAATACAGACTTACATATTTTAAAATTGGCATTGAATATTAATGCAGATATCTCTTCCAATGATAAAAATAATTTATACAGACAATATTGGAGAAACAATACTGTTAGAGTTGAAGATATAAAAAGTGTAATCAAGGTTGGTATCAATACCTTAAATAAAAAAGGTGATGTAGTTTCTGATGCTGAAGTTATCAAAGCCGTACAATCTGAATATGAAAACTTTACCGAAAATTTTATAATATCCGCTTTTGAAATTGATAAAAGAGTTAAAAGGACTCCGGAAGGATTCGGCTTAGCATCTTGGAGACATATTAATCCTCGTAGTATTAGAGATAAAGCACATATAGTTTTAAAAAATGCCGGTGAACCTTTGCATTTTGTGGAGATAGCCAATAGAATCATGTCTTCTGAATTTGATAGAAAAGTAGTTACTACACAGGCTGTTCACAATGAATTAATCAGATATGATCAATTTGTTTTGGTTGGTCGTGGTCTTTATGCTTTAAAAGACTGGGGTTTTAAAAAAGGTACTGTTTCAGAAGTAATTGAATCATTGCTAAGGAAAAAGGCTCCTTTAACTAAAAAGGAGATAATTGATGGGGTTCTTAAACAAAGAAAAGTTAAGAAAGGAACAATATCATTAAATTTACAAAAAAATCCGCAATTCATAAGAGTAGGAAGAGCTGTTTATGATTTGAAAGAAAATTCATAAGCTTGAGAAATAATTTGAATTTCATTTTAAAAAGGCCTATCTTAAAGATAAGTCTTTTTAAAAATAAAAATTTATGAGTGACACAGTCTTTAGTAAAATTATTAATGGTGGAATACCTTCTAAAAAGGAATATGAAGATGATAAATGTATTGT
>WJLA01000080.1 GCA_014728765.1 Candidatus Peregrinibacteria bacterium | reverse complement strand
GTTGAGGATAAACCATTAAAATAATTCCTTTAATAAAACTTAGCCAGCCGATTATGGAAATAATAATAATCCACCAACTTGCATTCCAGATATTGTGAGAATTAATCCAGAATATACCAATAGCAAGTGCTATCATTCCGATCAAAAAGATTACACCTTTTTGATCTATTAGTTCTTCAAAGGTTTTGGAGATATATCTTGAATTGAAAATTAATGCTAAAGCAAAAGTTGCTGAGAAGATTCCAATTACTTGAGCCAGAAAAATTGATGTTTCCATTTTTGTTTTGGTTATTGGATGGCATTCCTATTTTACTCTTTTGATATTTTTTGTAAAGAAAGCTATTTACGCAAGCAGGGCAAATTTATTAGAAGAATTTAATTAATTTGTTTTGTTGGTACTCTTATTGATTGTTTTTCTAAGCAAGTCAATGACTTGTGGATATTTTTTTTCCTAATTATTCTGGAAAGTGCATCAAATTCATTCCAATAGAATTCAACGTCATAGCCTTTTGCCTTTGCACTATCAAGATTTGCTGCTGTTTCTTGAACGATTTATATAGAAAAAATCTGGAGGAGAGGAAGGGATTCGAACCCTCGATACGTTTGCACGCATACACGCTTTCCAAGCGTGCGCCTTCAACCACTCGGCCACCTCTCCATTTTTAGATTGCACCAGTAAGATATAGTGAACCAAAGATGATAATAGCAATTATTGCAATTATTCCATATATTATGCCAGTAATTATTAATCCTGCAACTGCCATATAGCCGTAGATAGCAAATGATCTTTTTAGAAAAAAATCCGAATTGAGCCAGCCTCTGTAACTGTATGTATCTTCCTTTTTTGATTTTTTGTTCATAAGCTAGATTAGATTAAACAAAGCGTATCAATTATAATGAAAAATCTCTTCATTTGAAGAGATTTTTCTAATACTGAATCTTTTATATTCAGAATTATTTCTGAATTGCGTTAAGAATTAAAGACACAACAAGAAGTATTACAAAAATATAGAAAATTATTTTTGCAATCTCAGCTGCTGCGCCGGCTATTCCACCAAAACCTAATATTGCTGCAATCAAAGCAATCACCAGGAATATAACGGCCCATCTAAGCATAAATGATTTGTTATGGAAAAATTTCTTTCTAATTTCCATGTTAAAGTAATTGGTGTATATGTAAAGATTAAAAAATCCCTTATTCAAAGGGATTCTTTTTTGTGAAGATTTCGTTTAGTAAAATGTTATTTACCGTTTTTCTTGTTTTGTTTTTTAACAAGAGTTGCTAGTTCATTTTTGAACTTGCCAGGGTTTTTCATTAGCGTTCTTTGAGCTCTGGTTGACAGTTTTAGTTTTAATTTAGTTCCGGTTGCAGGATCAATGATAGTTTTCTTTTGTACATTTGGTTCAAAAGTTCTTTTAGTGTGTCTGTTTGAGTGTGACACATTGTGTCCTGTAGATTTACTTTTACCGGTTAGTTGACATACTTTAGACATTTTTTTTCGTGTTATTGCTATCGGCTTGAGAATTCTAGCATTAACTTTTGCTTTTGCAAGAGAAAATTAACTTTTAGTTTCAGCAATTTTTGAAATGTCGGTTCCGCCTTCATTGATAAAAAGAATCACGAAAGATGACAAAAGAATAATGGGTCAAATCCAATTCCTTTGATTGAGTCTGTCAATTGTTGCCACCAATTTATAATATTTGTCATAGCTTGTTGTTGGAGGATGTGGCAAAATCGTATCTGTTTTGACTATTATAATCAATAAAGTTAGTATTAATGCATGGGTATGACTATAATAAATTTTGTGTTTTTATTGGCTTCACTGGTATTTGTGATTACAGTGCATGAATATGCTCATGCCTGGATGGCCAATTTTTTGGGGGATCCTACCGCTAAAAATCAAGGTAGAATCAGTTTAAATCCTTTGCGTCATCTGGATCCTATGGGCACATTATTGATTTTTTTGGCCGGAATAGGCTGGGGAAAACCTGTTCCTGTAAATCCCTTTTATTTTAAGAATAGAAAGGTTTATGAAGCTGCTGTTGCACTTGCGGGTCCGATGATGAATTTGATAGTGGCTGTAATAGTTTTGATACCATTGAAATATTTTGGTGATTCATTGGGAATTTATTTAGAGACTTTATTATTCACTATTTTTGATATTTCAATTTTGCTTTTTGCTTTTAATATGCTTCCTTTTGCTCCTTTGGATGGTTCAAAAGTTGTAGGTATAATTATTCCAGATAAGTGGCAAGGTAAATATCAAGAGTTTTTGGCTAATTCCGCAATGTATTTCTTTGTATTTTTATTGGTAGATCATTTTATTTTGACCAGGTATTTTGGCTTTTCAATTCTTTCTTTTATTATCGGTTGGATTGTGACTTTGACAAAAACAGTATTATTTTTAGGTACTTAAATGAAAAAAAACTTGGAAACAATTGTTTTGGGAGGAGGTTGCTTTTGGTGTATTGAGGCTGTTTTTCAAAATCTGAAGGGTGTTGAAACGGTTGTTTCAGGATATGCAGGCGGTGATACAGATAATCCTAGATATGAAGAAGTTTGTTCAGGTAAAACAGGTCATGCGGAAGTGGTAAAAATTGATTTTGATAAAACTGAAATCAAGCTGGAAGAAATTCTAGATATGTTTTTTAGAGCTCATGATCCAAAAAGTTTAAACAGGCAAGGTGCGGATGTTGGAACTCAATATAGGTCAGTCATTTTTTATCAAAATGATGAGCATAAAAAGTTGATAGATAGGAAAATCAAGGATTTGGGAGAGGGTATTGTTACTGAAGTTAAACCTTTAAGAAAGTTTTATCCTGCTGAAAATTATCATCAAAATTATTTTATAAAAAATCAAGGTGCTCCATATTGCACTGTTGTGATAGAGCCGAAACTAAAAAAATTGTTTAAATAATTGATACTTTTGGAGATGAATGTTATATTAATCTCTAGTCTTTTGCGTGCGATTAAACCTAATTACTTACTCCTCACTTTACCTTAAGGGATGCCAAAATTTTGAAGCTTTGCGGAGTTTCAGTGCGGCAACCCACCTGAACAATCAGGGGAAGGTAGTACTCTGGGTGGCCCGGCGCAAAGGATTTTTTGTTGCTTGAGTTGACGTATGTTGATATTTTATTATTGCATTTAATTTTAAAGGTATGAGAGCCGATTTATTTTTAGAGGCTATAGCTGATACAGTAGAAAACTATGGTGAAAACTGGGAAAAGAGTCAATTGAAGAAAGATTTTAAAGAGATTGAACAAGAAGAATATATGGCTGTTCGAAAAGAAAGGAAAGAAATCGAGCTAGTTTTGGAAAGCGTTAGAGTGGTATTTGCGGAAAGAATTAATGCGTTGGTATTAAAAGTAAGTAATTTTGGAAATGATAGAAAAAAAATCTCACAAATTGATATTGATGATGAAAAAATTGAAAATATTTTTGAGGGATTTTTGGATTCAGTGAGAAATTATTATGTTTTGAAGTTTGAGTATAATGAGAAACATTTCGTAAGGACCGTTGTAGCAGTGATTGACGAAATCAGAAGTAGATTGGGAGAGATGGTCAGAGCAAAATCAAAACAAGAAATAATGGATTTGGAATTGGAAATGGTGATGAGGAACAAAAGAGAAGATGAAGCAAGAAAAAGAAAGCTTGAAAATTTTGCTATTGCTCAGGCTGGTAAAAAAAAGCAGAAGAAAAGAAGCGCTCAGGTTAGCAAAAGTGAAAGAGAAATGGCTAAAAAAAAGGCTTTGGAAGCAGCAAATTCTAAAAAAGAAGAGGAAGAGAAAGAGCTTCGATTTAGAGAGTCATTACCTCAATTGCTTGATGAAGATAACGGTTTTAACAGTATGATTATGAGTGAACAGCAGAGAAGATATGGTGATCAAAGAGAGTTAGAAAGAAAAAAAATGGAATTACAAGTAGAAAGAGAAAAAGAAAGACTAAAACAATTGTCTTCAAATCAAAAGGTTAAATCTCAAAGAATTAATGGTGATAAACCGCCAAGTCAATTAGTTGAAAAAGTTGAAAAAAGATTTATTGAGGGTAAAAAATATCAATCAAAAAAAATTGATGAAGCTCATGCGAGATATTTGGAAGCATATGAGAGGGCAGTCAAGAAAAAACAGGTTTTGTGAAGTTGATTTGCTTGAACTACGATCTAAAGAAGGTATCTTTAATTTAGAATATTTTATAAATCTAATTATAATGGATAGTTTACAATTTAATGAAGACGCAAAATTGGAAGATTTGGATGTTGTTTTTCAAGATAATGCCAATTTAGAAAGCATGGATAAAGAATTTTTAATGATACTTTCAAATGTTCAAGATGCTACTGAAAATTTGAGAGAGGAAGGTGATAATAAGTCAGAAAAACAAAATCAACCTGAGCTGGATCCTGAAGAAGACGAAGATTTAGAAATTGGTGGAAGATGGAATAGCCCCTTTAATCCTGAAATTTGTGGTGTTGGTGATAAAACTGATGATGAATTTACGCAGTATAGTTTGGAAGGTAAAGAAGAAGATTCTTCAAACAGTAGTAAAGATAGAGATGATTCGGATAAAAAGTTTGAAAGAAAAAAAAGCGATGGTTATATTCCGGCTGTTCTAGATTTTAGAAAAGCTAAAGAAAATTCTAAGCAGAATTAATTTGTCCAGCAAATATTGTAAAATGGGCATTTGTCACAAGTTTCCGATTTTTCGATTTTATCGAATTCAAGATTTTGTATTTGCTGATGAACAAAACGTATATTTTCTTTAACTTCATCAATTGAGTTTTTATCAAAGCTTATACTTTTGTTTATGTATGTTCCCGTTTTTTTACTTTTTTCAACAAATTCAATTTGTCCAATTTTTGCTTTTTGCTTGAATTGGTTATTGAATTGCGGTGAGTCGTCCGAGAGTATTTTATAAAAAATCAATTGTCGCCAGTAATCTTCACCATGTTTGACTTTACTGATTGCATTATCCGGATTACCGGTTTTGAAATCGGTAACAGTGAGGGTTTGATCAGAATTGAATGTGATTTTATCGATTTTTCCTGTAATAGGTATGCCATCTACATTGACGCCATGGCTTGAAAAATTATATTCGGTTTCAATATCACCAGAAAAATTATCTTGGTTTTCGTGGAAATAATCTGTAAGAATTTGTATTCCCAGCTCAAGTCTTTCTTGAAAATCTTTTTCTTCCAATAACTCTTTTTCTAAAGCTGATTTATATTTAATGAGCATTAAATCCAATGGAGGCTTGCTACCTGTTTGTTTATAGCTTCTGAAATAATAATCCAGTGTACTGTGAATGGCAGAACCCATAGCGCTAAATTTGTTTTTAGCCTGAGGTATTCTAATGATGTTTTGATAGAGAAATTTTCGTGGACAAGTTAGATAGTTATTTAAGCTGGTAGGAGATATTTTGTGATGCTCGACCAATGTTTTCAAGAAAGCTATTTGGTCGGCTTTAAAGTCATGATTTTTGTCACTTAATAGATATTCTTCCAATAAATCGTTAGCTTGGTGGGAATATACTTGAGTGTCAGCGTATTCTTTAAATTCTTCAGGAATTTCATTTAAAAAGAGTAAAGATTCTTGATTTTTTTCTTTTCCATTATCAAATTTGAGTTTGGCATAGCTGATATATGCCATTTTTTTGGCTCTGGTCAATGCTACATAGAAAAGTCTTCTTTCATCTTCTTCTTGATCAATTACGGGATTTTGAGATTCTGTTTTGATTATTCCCCTTGGAATATTGATACCTTGGCGTTTTTTGCTATTTAACCAGTTTTTCTGAGTGGCTTTGATAATGAAAACGTGCTCAAATTCCAACCCTTTTGCTCCATGAGCCGTTAATAGTTGAATTGCTTCCTTTTCTATATAGATGGATTTTTCTTTTAACGGTAATTTGTTTTCCGATCTTAATCTGAGATTTTCCAAGAATTCAGTTATCGATGTTTTATGATTTAAGCGAGTATATTTTCGTGCCTCTTCAAAAAGAGTTTTGATTCTGTTTAAAGCATCGACTTTATTTTCTTGCTCGATTAGATAATTTAAAAATCCACTCTCTTTCAGAATTTGTTCAAAATATTCGGTTAAAATAGTATTTTCGCTAGCAACTTTCCAATTGACTATTTTCAGAGCAAAATTGTTGAATGCGTTAATTTTTTTTACGTGAGCTTTTTCCAATTCTGCAGGATTGCTTATGATGTTTAGTAATGTTAATCCTTTATTTTGATAACGGTGTAAATGAAAATAATAACAAATTTTTAAAATATCTTCTTTCGGAAAAGCTAGAAAATTAAGGAAGAGTGATTGTGCCAGCAAATCGTTTTGATTGGGATTTGCTATGGTTTTAAACAACAATAATAAACTTGCTATTTGTAAATCTTCGAGAATATTAACACCAGCATGTACATGATAGGGGAGAGATTTTCTTTGCAAGATGTCAATTATGTCTTCAGCGTGGTGATGATTTCGATATAGTAATGCAATTTCAGAGGGTTTGGTACCATTTTCGATTAAATTTTGAATTATTTCAATTAAGGCAAGGTTTTCAATTTGATCATTTTCAAATTCCAAAACTTTGATCTTTGCTGGCTTGATTTCAGTTTGAGATTGAAGATTTTTGTCTATGTTTTCAATTTGCGAAGCAATTCTGTTATTGTTGTTTTTGATAACTGTGCTTGCCGCATCAAGGATGGTTTGTTGTGATCTGTAATTCTTTGTAAGGGTTATAATTTCAAGATGATTTTGATATTGGTGATAATAATTGATGATGTTTTCGATGGAAGCGCCTTGAAAACGATAAATGGATTGGTCATCGTCACCAACCACGAATAGATTGGGATTTTCAAAAAATTGTCCAAGTAAGTCAACGGTTAGATTTTGAGTTGAGTTAGTGTCTTGATATTCATCGACCAAAATATATTGGTATTTTTCTTGATAATCTCTCAGTAGATCGGTGTTTGTCTGTAGTTTTTGTGTAACAAAAAGAATCATATCCTCGAAGTCATAGAGTCCTTTTTGTTTCATTAATTCTTGATAGTTTTTATAGATCTCAGTAAGTTGAAATTGTTTTGGTAGGTCTTTTTCAGTTGTTTTGAAAAATTCTCTAAGTTTATTTCTATACATCGTTCTTTGTGAGCCGTCATTTCTTTTGTTTCCGGTTAGAGAATTTAAATAATCGGATTTGATTTGATGATGAAATTTGTTGAAAACCAAATTATAAAAGTTGTTTTCAAGTTCGCTTGATATATCGATTTTTTGTATTGTTTCATTTAAAAAATTTTCATCCGGTCTTCCTTTGCTATCAATGAATTCATTGATTATAGGTTTGAGATGATTTAAAAACTCTTCAATTTTTAAACAAATTTTATGGAAGTCTTCAGGAAAAATATTTTCTTGTTTTAACGATCTGATAATATTTTCAATATCTTTTTGGTAATAATAATGATCATTGGCAGGTTTAAGGGGGCTATTCAGTTCAGCACGATCGATTATAGATTGAATGATTTTGATTTTTTCAAGATCATCAATTTGTTCAAAGTCTCTTTTAAAAGCGAAATGATCTGGGTTGTCTTTGATTATCTCATTACAAAAGCTGTGAAAAGTACAAATTTTAACATGATAAGCCGCATTGCCAATAATAGATAATAGTCTTTTTCTCATTGCCACTACTCCCGCTTCGGTAAAAGTTAAGCAAAGTATGTTTTGCGGATCGATTTGAGTTTGAAGTAAAATATTGGCGATTCGTACTGAAAGAATTTGAGTTTTTCCTGTGCCGGCTCCGGCTATTACCATTACAGGTCCGTCAATTGTGTCAACGGCTTTTTGTTGTTCAGAATTGAGTAATTTATAGTATTTTTGAAAGTTTTCTTGCATGTTCAGTCTTTATTTATTTGAATTTTAACATAAAAGTATCCTTTACAAACTGCTTTATTGAGTATTATAAATTGCATTGCATTTTAAATATTATTTAACAAATAACCAAAATGAGTTTTATACAGTTTATTGCCGATTACGGAAAAAATGATCCTTCATTTGCTGAAGTTATGCAAAGACTTGTTTTGGAAGTTCCGGGAGTTTTGGTTAAAGATACTTCAGTCCATCCTTTTTCGACCATTGAAACAGGTTTTTGGACCGCTCAGTTTGCTTTGGCTCCCGCTCCGGGTGGTACAATTGTATATACAAATTGTGCTCCCAGAAAAGATAAATCTGAAGCCAGAAAAGATAATGAAGGTGAAAAACTGGTTTATGCAATTTTAGATAATGGAGTTGAAGTGGTTGGAGTAAATGCGGGATATTGTTTTTCTTTTGTGAAAAATCATATTGATGAATTATGGGATGTTGATGTTAAAAATAGTGGTTCTCAATTTAGATCGAGAGATTTTTATCCTGAAATAGTGGGGAAAATTTATAAAGGAAATTATTCATTCAAAAAAGGTGAGTTGGATAAAAAAATAATACCTGATTATCCAAAGGATCAAATTGTGGCAATTGATGGGTATGGAAATATTAAAACCGCTTATAAAAAGAATGTGGTTGAAGGGCTTGAACCGGGTAAAACATTGAAAGTGAAAATTGGTGGACAGGTTCACACGGCTTATTTTGCTGATGGAACTTTTTCGGTGGGAGAAGGGGAATTGGCATTTGCAGAAGGCTCTTCCGGATATGATGGAGCTTTTATGGAGCTTTTTCTTAGAGGAGCTTCGGCTGAAAGAAGATTTGATTTTCCTAAGCCCGGTGATCAGGTAGAGTTAATTTTTTAAGCCACTTGATAGCTAAATCTTGGTCAATGAAAAATGGAGAAGTGGCGATAGTTATTATTTCAGCTTTTTCAACCAATGAATTGATTAGTTCTATTTTTTTTTCATTGTCAATGTAATCGAGTTCAGGAGCGAAGAAGTCCAGATCAATGTCCAGTATATACGGCGCATTCGGTCTTTCGAATTTTTTGATAGAACTTTCAGAGGTTATGAAGTCGATAGTGGAAATTAGCTGTGTTTTGACTGCGGCAGGGATAAAGTTTCCTACATTTAAAATTGTATTGGTGTATTCATGAACCTTTTTTAGGTCAAATGAGTCATTTTTTGATAAAAAATTGGCGGGGATTCTGGAGTCTCGATGTTGATCAATGTGTATTAAATGATAAATCTTTGAGCGATCAGCCAAATGCCAAAAGAAAAAAGCATGATTGTGATTGTCTATAATAAAAATTTTTTCACCAATCTGTACAAATTTTTCAAGTCCCAAATGGGGCTCTATTTCTCCCTGATCATTTAATGCTTCAAAAACTATATGTTTACCTTTTTTAACATCGCTAATATTACCCTTTTTTAAAGCAGGTAAGTAAAGCTGAGGATTCGGGTTGATTTTTTTGCGTTCTTGAAAATCAAAAGCATTATTGCTTAACGCTTCAGTTAAATATTGAGCGGAATTATAAAGATTATTCATGACACTCTTATATCAAAAAGAGTTCTGCTAGGAAAAGGAAAATAAAAAAACCGCAAATATCAGTTGTGGCAGTTAAAAAGCTTGAGGAAGAAACAGCCGGATCTATTTTGAGACTTTTTAGTGTGATTGGAATAAGAGTTCCAAAAATACCGGATATTAAAATGTTTAGTATAATGGCAACTCCGGCGATCAGCCCGAATATATAAGTTTCGCCAAAGCTAATAGCTACAATAGCTACTATTATTCCAACCAAAAGACCATTAATCATAGCGGTGGCAATTTCTTTTAGAACGATTTGCCAGCTGTTTTTGATGCTAATCTGGTTTAATGCGATACCTCGAGTAATAACAGCAAGGGTTTGAACTCCTGCGTTGCCACCAACACCTGCTACTATGGGCATGAAGGCGGCTAAAATTGCAAGTTTTGCTATTGCCGTAGAAAAAATGGAAATGACCCAGGCGGAAAAGAATGCGCTTAAAAGATATAATAAAATCCACTTGATTCTTGATTTAACTTTAATATGAACAGCATCAAGTGCGTTTTCATCTTTTTCCACACCGGCTAAACTCAAAATATCTTCGGTAGCTTCTTGTTCTGCAACTTTAATTAAATCGCGGCCTTTAATGATACCTAAAATTGATTCATCATCGTCCAAGACCACTATATTTTCTCGATCATTCGGATCGAAGATTTTTAAAATTTCTTCTTGGTCAGCGTTATGTTTGACCGTTTTAGCCTGTTTGATATGTCCTTTAATGAATTTGTCGTCGGTAGCGAAAATGTCTACGATTGGAAGCGTACCGACCAGTTTTCCTCTATTGGTTACCAGTACTGATGGAAAATTTTTAAATTTTTTCAAGTGTTTTTTCAGCTTGATTCTTACTTGTTCAAAGGTGGCTTTTTGATATACCAAAATATAATCGATGGAGGTGAGACCACCGGCTGTTTCCGGGCTGTATTTTAAAAGTTCCGAAGTTTTATCTTTTAAGTATTTTTCAAGATTCCCAATAACTCTTTTTTGGCGATAAGGTCTTACATAATAAACAATATCCGCAATATCGTCGGCGTCGAGATGTTTCAATATATTTGTGATCTCTGAAGTTTTAAGACTTCTTAGAATTTTTTGTTTCAGATTTTTTGGCAGTCCCAGCAAAATATATCCTTTGATTTCTTCTGGAATATTTTTAAAAGTTTCAACAGGATGAATGCTATTGATTATTAATTGGTAATAGCTATTTTTGTAATGTTGCTTATGATTTGACATTATATTTGTTGGAATCTCTTCATTATACACTTTTTTGAGAGATTGTGCTAAAATTTTATTACTTTAACCAAAATAAAAATGGCTGTTTCAAACACTAGAAAGTTTATAAATTTGTCCAAGGCAATATTTTTTCTAGCCGCTTCAGTATTAATACTTATTTGTTCCTATATGTTCGTGACCGGCTCCGGGGCTTCAAATTGGTATAAGAATATCAGAGCGGAAGTAACCAATCAACCTTATGCAAGAACGGTTACAGTAAATGCTGAGGGTAAAATTACAGCAAAACCGGATATTGCTTATGTTAGCTTATCTGTAGCGACAGCGGGGCAATCAGTTTCAGCAGTTACTTCACGGGGAAATCAACAAATGAATCAAGTTATTGAAGCTGTAAAAAAATTGGGAGTGGAGGATCAAGATATTAAAACTACAAATTATAATCTTTTTCCGAGATATAATGACAGAAGGTCTCAGCCAATCATTCAAGGTGAAGAATCTGAGGAAAACCAAACTCCTAAAATAGTAGGGTATACACTGAATCAAACTGTGGAAGTTAAAATCAGAGATTTGCAAAGTGTTGACGAAATTCTGAATGCCGGGCTAGCTGCGGGAGCCAATCAAGTTGGGGCATTAAGATTTGATATTGATGAAGCTTCAGAGCTTAAAAAAGAAGCCAGAGAAATGGCATTCGATAAGGCAAGAGAAAAAGCTGAGCAAATGGCGAGTGCCGCTGGAGTGAATCTGGGAAGGGTCGTAACATTTAATGAAGGATTTGATGCAGGGCCAAGGCCATATGCAAACTTTGCATATGATAGAGAAGAGTCAGTTTCTGCAGTGCAAGGAGCGTCTATTGAAGCGGGAAGTCAAGATTTGACCATCAATGTTGCTGTTACATATGAAATAGAATAGTTTGAAATATTGGGGGCGGCTTTGATTTATTTTTCAAAGCTGCTTTTTAATTGTTGAAGTTTTTTCGTGTTGATTACATCAGACTTTTCGAGCCATCCTCTTTGAGCGTTCCAGATTCCATATCTAAAATTTTCAATACCATCAATGGTGTGGCTGTCAGAATTTATGGCAAATTCATTGCCATTTTCTTTTCCAATTTTTATGTAATAATCAGCCAAATCCAATCGTTTGGGCTGACTGTTAATTTCAATTGCAACATTTGAATCTTTCGCCGCTTTGAAAACCTTGTCCATATTCAATTGATAAGGTTCTCTGACATTGATTTCTCTGCCTGTCGGGTGACCAAGAATTTTTATGTTTGGATTTTTTAAAGCGTTGATAATTCTGTCCGTTTGGTCTTGATCCCTTTTCATTCCGGCGTGAACTGATGCTATTACAATGTCAAAGTTTTTTAAAAAATCGTCCGGAAAATCCAGTCTTCCATCTGACATAATATCACATTCGATACCTTTTAAGATTTTTATTTTGTTTTTGTATTTTTTGTTAATTTTATCAATCTCTTTCCATTGCTCACGGAATCTTTGTTCATCCAGACCGTTGGCGATGGCAAGCGACTTGGAATGGTCGGTGATAGCAATATATTGAAATCCATGTTTATGATAGTTTTCAGCAATTTCTTCAATGGTGTTTTTTCCATCGCTCCATGTTGAATGCATGTGCAAATCTCCTATTAAGTCTTTAAGCTTAATGGGTTTCGGTAACTTGTTGTTTTTTGCCGCTTCAAGTTCACCACGATTTTCTCTCAATCTTGGATGTATATAAGCCAAATTTAAACGGTTATACATTTCTTTTTCAGTTTTTCCCGCTAATTGTTGGTTGTCTTTGTTAAAAATTCCATATTCATTTACTTTTAAATCATGTTGTTTAGCGATTTCTCTTATTGCCACATTATGTTCTTTTGATCCGGTGAAATAGTGTAGTGCTGCTCCGAATGATTTTTTTTCAACAATTCTGATGTCAGCTTGTATGCCCGATTTCATGATTACTGAGGTTTTTGTTGGTCCATCGGCAATAATGTTGCTGATCTCGGAGTATTTTTGAAAATATTTTATAATGCTTTTGCTTTGTTCAATTTTTTTGGGGGATATTAGTATGTCAATATCACCTATTGTAGCTTTACCTCTTCTAAGGCTTCCCGCAAATTTCAATTGTTGAATATCTGAATTGAATTTTAAATATTTGATAATTTTTTTTGCTTCCAAATATGCCTGATCCACTCTCATGCGAAGATGATATTTTTCGTGCTCTTTGATAGCTTCAAGAATTTCTTTTTCACTTTTTGTTCCCATTCCCGATAAATTCGAAAGTTGATTGGATTCTGCCGCTTTTTTTAATTTAATTAAATTATCTATGCCCAGTTCTTGATAGAATAATTTAACTTTTTTTGGTCCGATGGATCGAATTTTTAAGATATCAAGGAGTCCGGAGCCGTATTTGTCGATTAAATTTTGATGGTATTCTAATTTTCCCGTTTCCAATATTTCACTGATTTTTTCTGATAAATCTTTTCCTATACCGGTTATTTTAGTTATTTTATCGGGATTTTCTTGATAGAGATTTTTTAATTCTCTGCCAAGACCTTTGATATTTTCGGCAGCATTTTTATAAGCCAGTACCCGAAAGCGGTTGGCTCCTTCTATATCCAATAAATTTCCAATGTCTTCAAAAATTTGAGAAATTTGTTGATTATTCATATTTTTAGAATATGCTTTAATCTTATTATTTTACGATCAGTTTATTTGTTGTAACTTTTTAATATTTCAGCTGATTTTTTTAATAGTTTTTTTTCTTTTTTATCCAGGGGTACTTCAATTTGTTTAACTATTCCTTCATTTCCAAGCACACAGGGGACGCTAAGACAAACATCGGAAATGCCATGATATTTATCTAGTTTTACAGATAAAGGTGCTACAATATGAGAATTTTCAAAAATTGCCAGCATTATTTCTTTAATTACCACTCCAATGGAATAACTGGTGAAACCTATGTCATTAATAATTCGATAGGCAGCATCTCTAGCTTCTTGATAACAGTCTTTGCAAGTTTTAGTATTAAAGTTTTTAAATTTCAACAAGGGTTTTCCGGCAATGTTGGCTGAGCTGATAACAGGAAAAGAACTGTCTCCATGTTCACCCAATATATATGCGTTAATCGATTTCGGATTAAGTTTTATTTTTTCCCCAATGTGAAATTTGAATCTTGATGTGTCCAGCCAGGTGCCACTGCCAAATACTCTGCCTTTAGGGAGTTTGGCTAATTTAATAGCTTCATAGGTAAGTGCATCTACAGGGTTGCTGACAATGCAAATTACTGCGTTTGGAGCATTTTTTACTATTTTAGGAATGATGCTTTGGAATATCTTTTTATTTTTATCAATCAAATCCAGTCTGGTTTCGCCTTCTTTTTGTCTGGCTCCGGCTGTGACAACAACCAAATCCGAGTCTTTGATTTTTGTGTAGTTGTCACCTCCGGTAACTTTTGTGTAGGGGATGAATGATAAGGCATGATTGTAATCCAGCAATAACCCTTCAACTCTTTTTTTGTCAATGTCTACTATGCATAATTCTGTTGGAGTTCCATCCAGTAAAATTGCATAAGCGGCACTTGCTCCCACATTGCCCGCTCCTATGATTGATACTTTGAATTTTCTTCGAAAATTTGATTCATTTATTAATTTTGTTGTCATATGTAAAAATTAAAGAAGTGAGGATGTGACTTGATAGGTCATAAATACAAGATAAATTATTATCATTGAATATCCGATTAATTTGTTGATTTTAAATTTATTGAACATCATTAGTAAGAATAAGCCAATCACACTGGCTAATAATATTACTATCGGAGTGTAGATGTTTTCATTGGAGACAGTTAATGGCTGTTGAGTAATAATTATATATGTGAGCCAAGGAAGACCAATTCCAATCATAACATCGAATGTGTTGCTGGCAATTGCATTGGAAACTGCCATGTCTCCACTGTTTTTTCTTGCAACAAAAATCGAAGCCAAGAGATCCGGCACCGAAGTTCCTGCCGCCAAGACGGTTAATGCAACTATTGCTTGCGGAATTTGTAATGTTTCAGCCAAGCCAACAGCCAGTTCGACTAAACTCCAGCTCAAGATTACAATATAAAAAATAGAAATAACAAAAGTTACACCGAATAATCTTGGATATCTTCTAAGGTCAGGAAATGTTTTACGTAATGCTTTATCGAGCATTTCCAAGGTTTTACCGATAATGCTTTTTTCTTTGCTGACTTTTTTTTCCAGTTCCTTGGCTTGTTCTTGAATTAAGGGGAGTTCATCTTTAAAATCACTTTTTGGAAACCATTTTTTCCAAATAAAAAGTACTCCAAGATATGATGCATAGGCTATTAAGAAATAACTCGCTTCAGTTAGCGTAATCACTCCATCCACGAAGGTTAACAAGAGAATTATTAGCCCAATTGCATAAAAAATTAAATCTCTGGTGATAGATTGCCATTTCAAAGTTATGCTTTTGATCACTGATACCGCTCCGATAATAACAAGTAAATTAAAAAGGGCGGATCCGACAATTGTTCCAACTCCGACATTTTCCGAACCGATTTTGGTTAATGCTACTATTGCAGTGAAAAACTCTGGAGCACTGGTCCCGATGGCCATGAAAGTTGCGCCGTTGACATCATCCGGTAATTTGAAACGATTGGAAATTTTTTCAAGGCTTCCAACAAAATATTCATCACAAACTTTAGCAAGTAAGTAATATGTTGCCAGAAGTCCCAGTGTGTAGAGAATAATGCTTATGAAGATCATTTGTGATTTTTGTTTTTATATTATAATTATAAAGCAAGATGGGGTTGTTTATGAAGGGAATTTGTGTAAAATTTCAATAAATTAATTTTTTTATGGGTACTAGTGAATTCGGTATAGTTTTAAATTATCTGTTTTTTTACGGTAGTTATTTGGTTTTTCCATTTATACTATTGTTGTTATTTTTGTTTTTAAAAAAATGGCAAAGGTGGCTGATGGTGTTTTTATTTTTAATTTCTCTGCTTTTTGTTTATTCAAGATTTATTGAAACTCAGCTGATTGAAGTTAATGAAGTAGATCTTGAACTTGGTAATTCGGGAGAAAATTTGAAAATTGCTTTGATAGCTGATTTGCATCTTGGGGTATATAAACAGAGTTCATTTTTGGAAAGAGTTGTTGATAAAATTAATCAAGAAGACGTGGATATTGTGATGATAGCAGGTGATTTTACTTATGATCCCGATTTGGAAACTTTAGATGAAATTTTTGAGCCATTGGAAAAAATAAATGCTCCTGTTTATGCGGTAACAGGTAATCATGATGATGAATATCCAGGGTACGTTATTGTGGAACAAGTGACTGATGCCGTTTCGTCACATGATGTCAGAGTGATTGATGATAGATTGCTTAGTTTTGATAATTTAAAATTGATAGGATTAAGTGATTTGTGGGGTGGTGAGCCTGAATATGGCTTGTTAGCTTCTGTTGAAGAAGAGGATAATGTTATTGTGATTGCGCATAATCCTGACACGATATATGAAATAAAAAATCCTGAAAAAATTGATCTGATGCTTTCAGGTCATACACATGGTGGACAAATAAGGCTTCCTTTTATATACAAATCTGTAATTCCTACAGAAAATGAATTTGATAAAGGATTGTATGAAATAAATGATGCAGCTGTGTTTGTCACATCCGGGCTTGGAGAAGTAGGACTTCCGATGAGGCTTTTTGTTCCACCCGAGATTGTGGTAATCGATCTTGAATTTTAAAACTTGACTAATTTTTCTCTTTCGCATATTTTCGTTTTACTATGATAAAAACCTTGGTAAAAATAGAATCTTTTAAAAACGGACAATTTTTTGGCCGAGAATTTTTTGGATTTTTTTATTTTTATCAAACTCTCGGTAGAGTTTAGGTTTTTGTTTTGAATAAAACTTGAGCCCCTCTGCCGAAAGCGGAGGGGCTTTTTAAAACTTAACCCCAATATATATGTCAGGAAGAAAAGTTTGCAAATTACCTTCTGCTCATGAAATTAAAAAAGAATTACCATTGAGTGATGATTTGAGTAAAAAGGTTTTTAATCAACAGCAAGAAGTGAGAGAGGCTTTTGATATCAATTCCAAAAAGAAAGTTATAATAATGGGGCCCTGTTCCGCGTATCCGGATAGTTCAGTAATTGAATGTGCAAAAAAATGTTTAGACTTGCAAAAGGAAGTTCGAGAAAATATTTTGATTATTTATAGAGTATATATTCAAAAACCCAGAACCACTATCGGATGGAAAGGAGTTATGTTCAGACCTGATCCATTTGAAAAAAACACAAATATTACTGAAGGAATAAAATATTCCAGGAGAATGATGATTGAAGTGGCGGAACTTGGACTGCCAATTGCGGATGAAATGTTGATTCCTGAGATGGGATTATATTTTGATGATATTTTGAGCTATCATGCAGTTGGAGCACGTACTACTGAAAGTCAGGTTCATCGTGAATACGCTTCTTATCTTGATGCTGCGGTTGGATTGAAAAATCCTACTTCAGGTGATTTGATAACAGCCGTTAACAGTGTCATTTCAGCTAAGGCGCCTCATCAGTTTCCATTGTCTGGTTATCAGTTGGAAAGTGACGGTAATGAAAATGCCCATTTGATTTTAAGAGGTGGAGGAGGGAAGGCTAATTATGAAAAATTTGATGATGCTTTGGAGATAATGAAAAAAGAAAAAATGAAAAAGCCTCAAATAATAATAGATTGTAGTCATGAAAATTCTGTTGATCCTGAAAATGGAAATATTAAAGATCCGATGAAACAATTGGATGTATTGGAATATACTTCAAATGAATATTTGTATAGACCTGAATTTAAGGGGTGGATGATTGAGTCAAATTTACTTTCGGGAAAACATTCTCCAAAAAATATGTCTGAATTGATTGATGGTTTATCCATAACTGATGCTTGTGTGGCTGTGGATGATGTTGCACCTGTTATAATGGCAATCAATGAAAAACTAAAGAGGCAAAGAGCCGCTTAAATTGCTGTTGGTCCACTTAGAAGTTCAGCTGAATTGTTTTGTGTTGCTATGATTAAATTATAGATTTGTCCGTTGGGTGTTGTGATTTGATATGTTAAATTCCAACATGTGGGGCATGTTCCACCCGCACTTTTGATGAGTTCAACTGAAGATGGGTTAAGTGCTTGAATTTCTTGATTTGTGTTGATTAGATTTTCAGCGATAGCGCTTGCTTCTGTTGAGGTAGTTCTGATAGTTTCTTGGTTTGATTCAGTGCTATCTTCAGTGTTTGAATTACATGCGGCAAAGATAGAAAGAATAAAAATTGTAAATAGTACTTTTTTCATAATTTACGGTTATTTGTTTTTGTTGCAGTGATTATTAGTGTAGATTATGAACCTTATTTGTAAAAAATCAAAATGTTTGTTGTAAAAGTGGGGACTAATGTTTTATGTAAAAGGAAAAAAATAAGTGATATGCCTGAAGAGAAAATCATAGATCCTAATAGGGTCTTGAAATTATCTTCGGAAATAAGTGATATTATTGATATTACAGGCCAAAGAGTGATTCTAGTAGCTTCAGGTGCTATTGCTGCCGGTCAAGAGATGTTAAGAAAAAATAAAAGTATTTTTCCGGAAAAAACATGTTCAGTTGCAAGAAAACAAGCTCTGGCAATGGTGGGACAGGCAAAACTGATGGAATTGTTTTCTTTTGGTTTTTCTTTGTCTGAGAATCCCAAGGTGGTGGCAGGAGCATTAATGACTCATAACAATTTCAACAATGATTTGGAATTGCAGAATTTTAAAAATGCAGTTAATGCTTTGCCAAATTTTGTTGTTCCTATTCTAAATGAAAATGATGCGGTGGCGACCGATGAAATAACTTTTGGCGATAATGATCAACTGGCCGCTTTGGTTGCCGCTAATTTAAATGCCAAAGTATTGGCATTGCTGACTACTGCGGATGGTGTTTTTGTTAAGAATAAGAAGGGTGAAAATGATATGAGGGATGTTTTATTTGCTGATTTGATTGATGATACTTTTTTAGATAATAATATGTGGAATGCTGAAAGTAATGGTGGAATGCGCAGTAAATGCATGGCTGCAAAATTGGCTGCCCAGCAAGATGTTAATGTTTTTATCGGTAATTGGGGAAAAAATTCTCTTGAAGAAATTTTGGTTGAAAGGAAAAGTCAAAAAGGAACTTGGGTTTATTGATTTTTTATTTGCTCGTTTTCTTCCTTTTGAATTAGAAGCCAAGCTTTCTTTTGAAATTTGTCCAGTTCATGTTTGAGAGCGTTAGGACTTTGTGCGATGATTGCTTCATTTAAAATTTCTGACCGAATGTTTTGAATGTCTTGATCAAGTTGTTTTAATTCATGATCAGCGGTTTCCGGTCTTAAGTTTCTCCATTCTTTTAATATGATGTTTTGATAGTAATTTAATCTATCAATTTGTGCTTGTAGTTTTGGATTCATTGGTAATACTTATAGATTATATTATGGCTATAAAATCTTGTTTTGTCAATATTAGTATATGTATGATTTTGAATATGGATTGTAT
>WJLA01000079.1 GCA_014728765.1 Candidatus Peregrinibacteria bacterium | reverse complement strand
CCTTCATATCTTCCGCATAACAGAATAAAATTTTCGAGTTTACTCATTTTTTTTACTTTGTTTTGAGTCAGCATTTCACCTGATGGAGTTAAAAAAATCACAGGTCCTGAATTATTTTTTTTGATTTTTTGTAGACAATCGTATATTGGTTGAGCAGACATTACCATTCCAGGTCCGCCTCCATAAGGTGTGTCATCAACTTTACCATGCTTGTTTTCAGTGTATTCACGTATGTCATGGATATGTAATTCCAATAATTTTTTTGTTTGAGCAATTTTAATAATGCTTTCATTAAAATATGAATCAAAAATTTTTGGAAAAATTGTTAGAATATCTATTCTCATGTTTACATTGTAGTATATAAACAAAAAGAGACCAAATGTAGTTTGGTCTCTTTTTGTTTTGTTGATTTGTTCTTAACGTTTGCTGAATTGAGGAGCTCTTCTTGCTCTTTTTAATCCAGGTTTTTTTCTTTCTTTGGTTCTTGAATCTCTAGTCAGAAAGCCTGCTTTTTTTAAAGTTGGTCTTAATTCACCATCAAAATCTAACAGTGCTCTTGCTATACCATGTCTGATTGCATCAGCTTGAGCAGTCGACCCTCCTCCATCAACTTTAACGGAAATATCAAATTTTTTTGCCAATGATGTTAATTTAAGAGGGGAGTTGATGACTTCCAATAATTCTTTGACAGGAAAATAGGTTTTACCCGTTTTCTCGTTCACAGTTAGCTCTCCTTTACCGTTTTTGTAAAGTCTTACTCTCGCTACAGCAGTTTTTCTTTTGCCGAGTCCATAGTAATACTCTTGTATAGAAGGTTTCTTCTTTGATGATGTTGATGATTTTGTTACTGGCATGTCAGTTTAATTAGTTTAAATTTCAATTATTTCAGGTTTTTGTGCTTCATGAGTATGTTCAGCTCCACTAAAAAGTTTTAATTTTTGCATGTATTTTTTGCGTAGCTTGTTTTTTGGAAGCATTCCTTCCACTGCAAATTTAAGGATTTGCGTAGGATTTTTTTCTCTAAGCTTTTGAGCTGTGATTTCTTTGAATCCTCCCGGAAACCCAGAGTGTGAATAATATTTCTTTTGCATTTCTTTGTTACCTGTGAGCTTCACTTCAGCTGCATTGATAACGACAACATAATCTCCTGTATCCAAGTGATTAGTAAAAGTGGGTTTATTTTTTCCTCTTAAAATATTGGCTATTTCCGTAGAAATTTTTCCTACCGGTTTGTCTTTTGCATCAATTAAAAACCATTTTTTGGAAATTTCGGCTTGTTTAGGAGTATATGTTTTATGTGTAAGTGTTGTCATTGCTCTGTTAACTAATATTATACGAGTTCAATTTGTACAAGGGGAGCAGAATCTCCGGCTCTAAATCCGAGTTCAGATATGCGAGTATAGCCACTTGGTCTGTCTTGATATTTTTTAGCTAATTCATCAAATAATTTTTTCGAACTGACTTCAGTGTGTAGAATTTTACTGACAGATCTAATGGCATTCATTTTATTCTCTTTTTTTGATGTGTTGACCAATTTTTCGATTAATGGCTGTAAAGCCTTCGCCTTTGCTTTAGTAGTCTTTATTTTCTCATGCATAATCAATGATGAAGCCAGATTGCCGAGTAATAATTCTCTTGCAGCTTTTGGTCTGTTAATTCGATTTTTCTTTACATTGTGTCTCATGACTTTGGTAATGATATTTTATTCGTCTGCTAGGGTTAGGTTTTTGGTTTCTAGGGCCTCTTTAACCTCTGTAAGCGCTTTTTTACCAAATCCACGTAAATTAGTCAACTTACTTTCCGTACATTTGGAGAGTTGCTCGATTGAGCCAATTCCACCATTTATCAAGGCGTTAAGAGTTCTTGGAGAAAATCCTAGAATTTCAATTGGAGTATAGGCTTCTTGTACAGGCTTATTTTTTTCTTCTTGTTCTTCTTTTTCTGAAATCTTTTCAAAATCACTCATGTATTCAGCTTCGACCATAACATTCTCTTTATTGAACAATCCAAAGTAGGATTGAAGAATATTAGAGGCAAACTTAATTGATTCATCTGGAGTGATTGATCCATCAGTTTCAACTTCAATAATTAATTTATCAAGGTTGGTCATTTGGCCAACACGAGTCGCTTCAACATCATATCTGACTTTTTTGACAGGTGCGAAAATGGAATCCATAAGAATCATGTTTGGATCAACATCATCTTTTTGCTTGGCTGAAACCGGAGTATATCCGACTCCTTTTTCAATTTTGGCTTCAAGATTTAATTTTGCACCTTTTTCTAGTGTTGTGATGTATAAATCAGGATTTAAAATTTCAATATCACTGCTTGTTTTGAAGTCTTTAGCATAAATTTCTCCTTCTTTGCTAGCACTTAAAGTGATATATGCAGGTTCGACAGAAGTCTTTTTAAGACGAACCAATTTTAAATTTAGCGTGATATCAAGAACACTGTCTTTAACACCCTTGATAGTGGAGTATTCATGTGAAATTCCATCTATTTTAATTCCTGTGATACAGGCGCCGGGAAGTGATGATAGAAGTACCCTTCGGAAAGCATTTCCAATTGTGATCCCATATCCTTGAGGAAGGGGATTAATGGTGAAAATAGCATGTGTTTCACTAACTTTTTCCACTCTGATTTTTGGAATGCCGATTTCTGCTTGAATTTGATGCATTCGAAGATTGGTTTAAGATTTAGAATAAAATTCAACGATCAAGTTG
>WJLA01000078.1 GCA_014728765.1 Candidatus Peregrinibacteria bacterium | reverse complement strand
ACCTGATTTTTATCTCTCTCAATTTCACTTTTGTATTTCGAATAGCCAAAAATTAAAGTCTTACATAATCTGCAAAAATATAATCACCATCCCCAATTTTATCAACTCCTCCCTGACACTTCCATGACAAATCCCACGTCCGCCCTAAGCAAAACAACCAAAAATATGGTATAATATTCTGATGTAACCAAATCAGAATGTTAAAACTAGCTTTCATAGTCCAAATAATTCTAGCCAGCATAACTGCTCAAGCACAACCAACTTCTTTCCACAGTTCTGCAGAAGAAACATTACCTCCAGAGCCAACTCCTATCATCTGCACAGAAGGCTACTTCAAGCACGCAGAATCAGAAGAATGCATAAAAGAGTCATACGTCACAATCACAAACCCTTCTGACGGATCAGTCATTACTGAAAACAACCCAGACCTCCAACTCGAGGGCTCAATTTCAGACAACTGCAACAAAATAGAAGTCTCCTACTACTCTAACGGAAACCTCAAAGACCAATACCAACTCCAAAAATACACCCGCGGAGACAAATTCTTTGTCTATAACATCAAAGAAGAACTTGATAACCTTAATAAAGGCAAAAACAAATACCTCGTTATCGCCACATGTGACGGCAATCAAACCAAGACAGACTCTCTAATAATCAAATACAACCCTCCAGTCAAAGAAGTGCCTGTAACCATCACTACTGTTAAGCCTGCCACCGTCCCAACTACAACAACTTACACAGCTCCAACTCCTACGGAGCCTGTAAACTACTACACAAATTCAAGCGGCAACACAGTTCAATCCCCAACATACTACACATCAAAGCCAAGTGGGGCTTCTGCCAAATGCAAGGACGGAACATACAGCTTCAGCCAAAGCAGAAGGGGAACATGCTCCGGACATGGAGGAGTGGCGGTTTGGTATTAGAATATTTGATATTGAATATAATTAAAGAAAAGCAAAAAGATGAATTATTTTAATAATTTTTAATTTAATCATCCTAATATATTTGTGAATTTAAAATTCACCTTATATAATTGAAAGAGACATGTAACCAAATATAATGCTTCAAAATAAAGATGGTAAATTGAGGCAAAAGAGAAGTGATACGCAAATGGGTACCATAGAGAAAATGTACGGAAAAGATTTTGGTGTAAGGAGTGATAAAGAGCTTGGAAACTATCTTAATGAAAAAGGTTACGACTCTCTTAGTCAATTGCTAAAAAATGGCTAAAAGTAATCTTAAGAAAAGTGTTAGATTTATTGAGATAGAATATCTAAAGAACAACAAAAACAAGAAAATTAACCGAAAGAGTAAAATTCCTAATAAATCCCCCCTCCCCATGCCCACACCACTAGAAAACTATCGCCAGCAATTAGACCAAATCGACTCAGAAATCCTTGATTTGCTCACTAAAAGATTTGAAATCACCAAAAAAGTGGGTGAATACAAAAAAGCCAATAACATCACCAAAGTCCAGGACCCGGCTAGGGAACAAAACATGCTTAGAAACCTATCGCAAAAAGCACAAAACAAAGAATTAAATCCTGACTTGATCAAGCATATCTGGCGACTTATTCTCGATCAATCAGTAATTGATCAGCAAAAGATTATTTTTTACCAGAAATAAAAATTCCCATAAAGCTGATGAGTCCCGTAAGTACTGCAAACCCGCTTAAAACCATCAACCAAATTTCAGGCATAATCATCAAAAGCACTCCTCCGGCAATCGAAACTATTGATTGAACCAGCGTTTGCCCATATTCCTTTTTTTTGCCGGCAAAAATATAATCCACAATCAGCATTAAACCAGCTGCAATCAACAAGCCAGAAAACACCATTAGCAAAGTATTGATGCTTACGCCGGGCCAGAAAAACAGCAAAAACACCCAAACCAAATTCATGATTGATATTTGGGCAAAAGGAGCTTTTTTGGTCTGTGACAAAGAGTGAATTAAACTCAGAGTTGAAATTGCAGCTAAAAATATTGCAAAGAATTGCATTAATTGAACAACCTCAAAATTACCGAAATTTTGGTTAAAATATAAAAACAAGCCAAAAGCGACAATTAAAATTGATATAATAGCAATAAATATCTTTTTCATTTTTGTTATGTTAATTTTTTGGATTATACCCGATTAAAAACTAAATTCAAACATTGACAAAAAGTAGAAAACACTTAAAATAATTTCGTGTCCGGTGCTAGCCAACGTGTAAAAAAGCATAGCTGGCTGATCGAACATGAACATTGCAAACAGGGAAGGTATGAAGGAACCAGCAAGTGTCGCCAAGGAAACCTTCGAACCCAGAAAGAAAGGAGTAACCAGAGAACCCAGACTGCGCGCAGTCCAAGGGGGAAGGCAAGACAAGCCTAAGTCGCTTCGCTCTCATCGACAAGAAGCAGGTGACGAGGGTGACAAGTACCCCCAACTGGGAATCAGCGAAGACAAGGCCATGATACTGGAGCAGGTCGAGCGGTTTTATCCCGGTCGACTTGAGGAGATTGCCATCTCCAAGTCCAGAATCGCTGCAATGCAAAGTGAGCTTGAGTCCAGAGAGAAGCGCTTTCAGGCAACGCTCAACGGCATGAAGCAATTCATGTCTGAAGAGCCCAGTGAAACGCTGAACGAAGAGGACAAGGCAATCAAAGCGTTGCTCCAGCGAATCAACTCTGAAGAAAACAGGCTCGTACATCTCGAAGATTTCGAGTCCGCACTCGACAGAGCAACCAAGCAGTCTTCGCCACCGCAGTCCGGCCCGCAAAGGGTCAAAAAAAGAAGGTTTTCCAAGCAGAAGAAAGACACTCGTTCCCGCATCCCGGTCAGCCACCGGCGGTGAATACCTGAACTGATTGCCTCTTCCGGTCCCCATGACTATGTCACGGGGACCAGAAAGGACTTATTTTTTTGAAATAATTTCGGCATACCAAGGACATTCGGCTTTCAAAAAGCATCCTTCGCATTTTGGCATGGGAGCTTTGCAATATTCTCTCCCCAAATCAATTAAAAGATGTGATAGGGGACCCCATTGTGATTTTTTAAATATTTTCATCAAATCTTTTTCCACTTTTTCAGGCTGCCTTTGAGTTGTCCATCCCAATCTATAAGCAACTCTTTTTACATGAGTGTCGACTACAATACCTTCATTTTTACCATAAACATTCCAAAGCACCACATTTGCGGTTTTTCTCGCTACACCGGGTAGTTTAATCAAACAATTAATATTGTCAGGCATTTTGCCATTAAATTCTTCAATAATTTTTTTGCAAGCTCCAATTATACTTCTTGTTTTACTTTTATAAAATCCGGTGCTTCTGATGATCTTTTGCACTTTTTCAGGATTGGCCTCCGCCAAATCATTAGCAGTAGGATATTTGTTAAATAATTCAGGTGTAACCATATTAACTCTAGCGTCAGTGCATTGAGCGGAAAGAATTGTGGCAATCAATAATTGCAATGGATTCTCCCAATTTAGAGCAGTTATGGAATTTGGATATTGTGTTTTTAGCTTTTTATAGATAAAATCATGATCAGATTGTGCTTTCTTCAGAGCTTTTTTGGATAACTTTTCCATAGTTTATTATTTTTTTACATATCTTGAAGACAAATAAAACTAAAAGCAAACAAAATTGGTCCGATCAACAAATACAATGGGTCAAAGGATTAACCAAAAACAAATATTCCTTGCAGATTTTGATTTTGTTTAATTTTGTATGGAGTATAGCGAGTCTTTTCGCAGATTGGAATTGGTTTAGTCAAATACCAATCGAGCTGGTCCCACTAACCGCAATTTGCTCACTTTATCCGCCATTATTGACTATTTGGTATTTTATTAAATACAATGGCAAAACTCCGCCGGGTTGGCTTACATTCTGGATATTTGTGGGCATTACATCATATGGAATTATGGCACAAATTTACTTTCCTTTATTGATGTCTTGGAAAGGTGTCAATTTTCATAGCTTGGGTAGTATGTTTTGGGTGGCATTTTACGGTTTGCAGGCTTTTATTATTTTTGACTATTTGAAGCCATTGAAAATTTATCAATACCTAATATTTTTAGGATATTTCATTTTAGTAGATTCTATGCATTATTTTTATCCAACCTTCGTTGATTTCACTTTGCCCGGTTATCCAATTTGGATAAGAGATTTGACAGCCCAAATGATGATATCATTACAAATACTTTCAATAATTACAGCGCTGGTAATTATGAAGAAAAAACATCATAAAAATCTAATTTGAAACCGAGACTCGATCACTGTTTAATTCTGCCAACTCTTCAATGCTTTTATTGATCGGCTTAACTCTTACCTTATCTTTTTTAACTTTTACTTTTTCCCTGTCACCCAAAGCTTTGGATAAATACTTTTCAGGCAGTGAGCTTAAGTCCAAATAAGCCAAATTCATGAAATACATCGGATCAACATGCACACCGTCTTTAATAATCTCAAAGTGCAAGTGCGGCCCTGTTGTGTAAACTCCTGCGCCTCTTGTCCCGGGCATTCCTCCGCTTAAGGCTACAATATCTCCAGACTTAACTTGATCGCCTTCGCTTACCAAAAAGTCGAAAATATGACCATAAACTGTCATATATCCGTTTTTATGCGCAATGATCAAATAACTATATCCATAACCGTTATCCTTGGCTTTATAAACAATTCCATCGGATGCGGCTCTGATAGATGTTCCTTGATAGGCTCTTATATCAATTGCATTATGTGGAAATCCAAAATACTGATGATAAGATTTTTCTCGGAAATATGCGGAAACTCCTCTTGAAGGAGCTACGGGCCAAATCGGATTGAATTCTTGTCCTCCTGGAGTGTTTAGATATTTATAAATTGAAAAATCTCCCGCAACATCGATTAAACTTTCATAATTAGCAGGATCAAAATCAGAACCCAATTCTGACATTCTCTGATTGATAAACTTAAGGTTTTTTCGAAGTGTTTCAATTTCCAAGACCACATCTTGTTGCTGTCTTTCAGTTGCGGCAATCAATTCTTTATATAACTTTTCTTGTCCTTTTGTCTGCTCCAAGAGATCTGCCTTGGCCTGTTTTTGCAATTCCAACTCTTCTTTTTCATTTTTGAGGGTTACTTCCAATTTTTGAAGAGTTATTTGTTTGATTTGTAAAATTTTCTGATTTGTTTTTTGTTCTTCCATTAGATAATCCAATTCTTCAATCATTTTTCTTCCTTGGTCTTCAAAGATTTCTGAATATCGAAGAGATTTCAAAGTATCACCGGCTGATTCTTCACCGAGTAATAGCTTGAAAGTGTTTAATTCAATTCCATCTTGTTTTAAAGTGTTGAAGTCATTTTGCTTTTTGTAGATGACTTCAAGATATTCTGACAAAACATTCTTTTGATGGCTGATTTCAATTGATTTTCTTTCAATTTCATATGCGACTTGGTCAATTTCAGCTTTTTTCACTTTAATTTGTTCTTGAACATTGATAATCATTGATGTCGTATTCTCGATTTGCTCATTCATGTTCTTGATTTGTTCTTCCAGAGTGACAATTTTATCATGGGTATGATTAAGTTTTGCTCGAGTATCTATCAAATTTTCATTGATTTTCATCAGCTGATTTTCGCTTGATCTAAGTTCATTTTTGATTCTTGCCAGAAAACTGGCTGTTCTTTTTTCTCTTTCACCTATTTCTTGATCAATATCCGCAATCTCTTCACTCTGATTTGATTCTACGTCTGTTTCAGTAGTTTCCTGAGCCAAGATTAAGCTACCTCTCATCAAGATTGAAGTGAGCAAAATCAATAAAATTATTAGTTTTTTTCTTAGCTTGGTCATAAATTTGAAATATCTTTTAATTATAGCAGAAAACGCTATATTTAACAATTCCACGAACAAGATTTATCCTATAAAATAGCAAAAATAAGCTTGCAAATCGTATGAAAAAATTGTAACTTGCTTTGGCAAAACATATATATCTAATTTAGAGGTTATGGCACACAAGAAAGCGGCTGGATCAACTAAAAACGGTAGAGATTCAATAGCAAAAAGACTGGGAATAAAAGTATTTGGTGGACAAGTTGTAAAAGCCGGAAACATTATTGTTAGACAAAGAGGTACCAAATTTTTTCCTGGAGAAAATGTCATGATGGGTAAAGATCACACTTTATTTGCTACTATCGATGGCAAAGTTAAGTTTTCTGAAAAGAAACTTGGAAAATACAACGGTCAATCTCACAAGGACAAAATTATTAACGTAGTAGCCAAATAATCTGTTCATGGCTGATCTTGAATCCTTTATTTCAATTGATAATAATGAGCAAGGCTTTGATGCCGAAAGTTTCAAGGCTTTCCAAGAGAGAATGTCCGAGGCATCAAAACAGATTCAAGCGTCTCGTAAGCAAGAAAAAAAACAAAAGAAGCAAGAAGAAAAACTTATTGCAATTTTGTTGAAATTTATTCGAGAGAACAAGAATAAGGATTTAATTGAATTGGTATCCAAACTTTTGGCTGAAAATTTGCCGGCGCAAATAATTGTTTCACTTTTGTTAATTTCTGAGAAGGAGCTGCAAAAAGAAACAGGTATTTTGATAGAAGGGAAAAGTCATTCTGGTGGAAATAAACAAAACACATTACCTGATCTATATTTCAAATCACAAGTTCTTCCGCTGGAGGTGAAATTGAAAATTGAAGAATGGATTGCTGAAATTAATAATGCTTTCGAAGAAAATAAGCAAAAATTCAATCAACGAAACTATACAAAAGTAACTATCGTCAAAACGGCAGCTTTGAGCTTCTCGCAATATTTGGAAAAAGCTTCCATCAATCATGATTTTAATAAGATTTTGCATTTTACGGACATGTTTATGAGTGGTATTATCAGTAATACTTCATATAAATATTTAAATACTAATGAATAAAAGCAATATTATAGGGACGGGCATAATTATATTACTGACACTTTCCATAATAGGTTTTTTGATTATTCCGGATTTATTTTATGAAAAAGTCGCGCCTGAAATAGAAAAAATTACAAAAGAACAAAATCAAGTATCAGAAGAGCAAAATAAATTGTCTCCCGAGCTTCAAGAACTTTCTGATGAAAACAGAAAAAGACTGACAAGAGGTTGTTTAACTGGAAAAGATTGCATCCCTTCTATTGACGACCCTGAATTTTTGACAATTTCCGAAGTGGATTACCTGGAGCCTGACGATTTGGTTTTAAGTTTAAATTATCAAGATCAGGCAAGGGCTTATCCAATCAAGATCATGAATTATCATGAAATAGTTAATGATTTTGTGAATGAAAAACCTGTTTTGATTACTTTCTGCCCTCTTTGTTTTTCCGGAGTGGCATATGAGCGAGAAATTGACGGAGAACCCGTCGAATTCGGTGTATCGGGCAAGTTATTAAATAGCAACCTGGTGATGTATGACAGAAAGACCGAAAGCTATTGGGAGCAAATTTCAGGAGAAGCTATTGTTGGCCCACTGACAGGTGAAAAACTACAATTCATTAATATCTGGACCATTCCTTATCAAGAGTTTATCAATGAAAACCCTGACGGTATCGTTCTTTCCAATGAAACAGGGTTTCAAAGAAATTATGATGTTTTTCCATACGGTGATTACAATGAAAATAATGAAAGAGTAATGTTTCCTCTCGAAAATAAAGACGATAGACTGGCCACTAAAGAATTAATATATGGTGTTTTTGTTGATGATTTTAGAAAAGCTTATCCGATAGAATTATTAAATGAAAGATTTCCGGATGGGGGAGAATTTATAGATGAAATTGGGGACAGAGAAGTTCAAATTTCTTATGACGGCAATAATAGATTTCGTGCAATTAACCCTGAAACAGGGGAGGAATATGATCATCAAATCGGTTTTTATTTCTCTTGGGCTGCTTTTTTTCCTGAAACAGAACTCTATCAATAGATAAAAAGTTTTTAAAAGGGCGAAGCTTTGCTTCGCCCTTTTTGTTGAATTTACAGTAAAAAATTTATCTTCTGCAAAGATCCCATTTCATTCTTAGAAGTGTACCGATAGCAGTTAAGAAGAAGAAGAATGAAATAATCCATCCAATTGCCGGAATCAGAGAAACAATATGCAAGGCAACAACACCAAGAATTACATAAAGCCAATTAATTTCCATTTTCTTGTTTTTCGGAGTCTTTTTGAAAGTTTTCATCAATAGTCCTCCAAAAATAATACCCGCAAAAACTATGGCTTCGAATATTAATAAGAAATATAAAACCAACAGTATCATCCCTACCCAGAAGCCTACACCTGTGATAAATGCGATTAATGAAACAATTGGTGCCATAAATAAGAAAACCAATCCAATACCTAAATTGGCCCAAATCGTATTACCTTTATATAAGTCTCCGACTGATCTGACAATAGGTTTTTGAAAAACATAAAAACCAACTGCGGCAGCAATAATTATTGAAAGCAGAGAGAGAACTGTCAATGTCCAGAATGCAGCTGAAGCAAATTTAGCTATTTGGTCTGCTGAATCTTTGTATTGTTCTCTTTCAGAAGGGTCTGGAACATCAATTTTCTTTTCTCCTCCGATTCTTGCGGATGATGACAGATTTAGCTGACCTGCACTGATGACAAAGTCTCCACCGATATTTGCATTGTCACCAACCTTAACTTCTCCTGCGAATGCGACTACCTCTCCTCTAATCATACCGTTAATTTCGACATTTCCACCGGCGACTCTTACATCATCTCCAACGGTTCCATTTAGGATAACGGTTCCACCAGCTACAATGATATCATCTCTAACATTACCGGTTACAACAACATTTCCACCGGCAATCACCAAATCTCCGTTAACATTTCCATTGATAACAGGATTGGATCCTGCAACATAATAATTGTCTGAAATGGTTTCATTTACTGGAAGCACTTCACTTTGTGAAGCTGTGAAAGCCATAGCTGTTATTGGGATTACCATTGCTACGGCTCCAAAAAGTGAGAGTAGTTTTTTCATATTAAAAAGTTAAGAGTATTTATATTGTCACTCTAACATGTTTTTTTCTAAATGCAAAAATGGGGTGTCCAATGGGGTTCGAACCCACGACCTCCGGAGCCACAACCCGGCGCTCTAACCAACTGAGCTATGGACACCATAAATTGCCAGCTGAGTTTAGCATATAATACCTATAATTCAAGATTATTTTCTCTGAAAAATCAACACACCTTCCGAACTTGCAGAAGGTGCTGTTTGATTCTTAGGAATACCAACGCCCTAGAATAGCCTCAATATCCTAAAATGTAAATGTTTGTAAAAAGTGTTTTTTGTTTTGGGATGCTATCAAGAATTCTTGGATAGCAGGTTTTATTATATATGAAATAATTTAAAATGCAAGAAAATATTCCAGATTATATTTTAACGCTGTGGTATCGTATTCACGATACAAATCAAGCACTGAATTGTCGCTAATTTCGTAAAATTCTTTCCCATTGAATATTCGATTTTTCAAATAATAATATTTCTTCTCCAAAGCCTCATTTTTTTTGATTAATTTTCTGAATTTGTCCCCATGTATAATATAATAAGTAAAGCTTTCAGCAAAGTCTTCAAATGGGTCAGTCATTGCATAACCGCTCACGAAATCCAATTCTGTAGCTTCACTTTTAACTGTCTTGTCATCTATGAAGCTTATTCTATAGAAGTATAAGCTCTTATCGTTATTATAAACAGGCTTACTTCCGTCTCTGAAATTACTTTCACCAGCTTCTTTTGTTCCATCGATTACGCCCGTATCCACAATATGTGCCATCTCATGTACTAAAACAGCAACCAATTCTTCATTATCAACATTTTTGCATCTTAAAATTATTGTATTTCCACCTCCAAGGCCTCTTCGACCTTGATTTGAATAGTAAAGTGTAAGGTTATCAAGTTGATCAACCCAGTTTTGAGGAAATTTTTTCAGTGTTTGATAAACAAGAGAATGACAGTTCTTTTCAAGAGATCTGGAAGGTGTGCTGTCTGATCTATAGTCTGTCCCGGGGTGTAAAGTGATACCCAATTCTTGAATTTTTTCTTTAAAATCCAAAGGCTCATCAGCTTGCAAAATTATTTCAGGAGCAGCTTGAGCCAATTTAATTTGATCTAAATCTGAATCATTTGAGATTTCATTTGCCCCAATCAATCCGCTGAAAAAAGCCAACAAAACTGTAAAATACCCTTTAAACATAAGACTAATTAATGTTTACAGTTTTGTTTTTATTCTTATTTAGAAAAAGACTTTAAAATAAAAAGCAAATAAAGTCAATGCTAAATTATTTAAAGTAAATTATTGTTTAAACTTATATCTGGAGAAATTATAGCTTTTTCCATTCTCAGCACAAAAGACATTACCATAGTTTTGTGCTTCCCGAGATACTTCTTCTGTTGCTTTACCGAATTTATTTGATAAAAATCTGGCAGATTTGGAAATACCGACTTCCAGTTTTTTTTCTAAATTACTTTCATCTCCCAATTCATTTTTGACTTCAACTTCAGAAAGAACATAAACGTATCCGTCACCACCATTTATATATTTGACATCATATTCTACAGATTCTCTGGCATTACCTTTAACAATTTCCTTAAAAGCTTTGGCAGCATCAAAATCACTTTTTGCCACTTTTTCGTCTATTGCTTTGGTTAAATCACTTTCAAATCCAACTTCCGCCACAAAATGCTTTCTTATTTTATCAATTTTTGCATCATCAGGCTCTCCACCAATATAATCCGTATAGGCCTGCCTCAAAAAAATACCGGGAGAAGTTGTAGCGGCATAATTATATGCTTCACTGGCAGTGTTTGAAACTTTTCGGGTTAATCTGGTCCATGCATCATCATAAATTTGCACGCTTGGGTCTTCTGCCATCATAATATTAACAGCTTCAACATAAGTCACAGGAGGCTCTACATGTCTGAATTTATCTCTGGTTCTATTCAAGTCATATTTTTTAAAGAAAGCGCTCAATGCAACATATGCCTCTTTGGGATCCATTTTAACACCTTCAATTCTACCGGTTGCTTTGCCAGCTTGGTATTTTCTGGCCAACTCCATAAAGCTGTGATCACCTATCATTACAAAGCTTTTCATTAAATATTCAGCATCTTGATCGGGAATATCAAATGCTTTCTTGAAAAAATCGGGTTGTCTTGTGGCATCTTTACCGATTTTCCCTGCGGTTTCAAATGGGGACTCACCGGTGAAAAGCTCCCAGCCCAGATAGGCGATAAAACCCACACCAGCTATTTTTGCCGCAGAAGTAAGAGTATCTTTTACTTTCTGCATAGTTGGACTATTGCTGTTCATAACCATTGCACCACCAATTAAGGCGGCTCCCACTGCTAAGATCTTTTTCGAGGAACTCCATTTATCCCAATTTTCACTTGCATCCGACATTTTTTCTTTAACGGCATCACCCAAATCTTCAATAACTCCGGTTTCACCACCTTTCATTAAATCTTTGCGTTCTTTTCTTTGAGCTTCTTTGATATAAAGCATCCTTTTTGAAATTGATCGCAAATAATCGTAGTATTTAAATGCCAATAAAACTTCTTGGGCAACTCTGTCAGGCATATTTTCAGGCGGATGTTTTAATCTGTTAACTCTTGCTTGAACAACATCCATTGAATATTCTTGAAAAAGATTTGAAGCTTTAAATCTATTCAAATGTCTTTGTGTTTTTTGAAAAAGTGTATTCAGCCTTTTTCCATTTTCTGAAGTTTCTCCCTGGGTAAAACCAATAATAAAATCCAAACTGAAAGTGCTATCAAAGTCTTTGATATTGATTTGTTTGTCACCGAGAAAGCGCTCTAACCGTGAACTGGATAAAGTCCTGTCTTCAGGTAAAATTTCGCCAGTTTTGGTTTTTTCGTCACTTGCTCTGATGTTTAGCGGATTTTCCGGTAGTCTACTCATTAATATTATGCATAATATCCCTATATTATAGCAAAAATATCAATAAAACTCAAATCCTGGCCTAGGTTTGTCATAGAATCTTACTCTGTTTGATAGATTTGTAGCATGATAATGAGCATAATTAATACTTTTAGCCACACTTTCCAACCTATTTGACAATTTAATTATCGATTCATCACTCATTTCAAATCTTTTTTGTCTTAGCATCGTCACTTCTTTAAATTCACGATGAATTTTCGCTAAATTGTAGTCATATTCTCGACCTTCATGGTTTCTTATGATGATACTGTAAAAACCTCCATTGGAAACAGCCACATGTTTAGCCTCCATTAGCATCAGATATAAGTCATTAAGACGCTCTTCCTCTTCATCGAGTGCAAATTCATCCTCCCTTCTGGGGGCATTTGTTATTTGGCTTAAAATTGCTGAATTTATAGTCAAATTAGTCGTGTTAACAGTTTGAGTGTTACTCGCTTCAACTTGATTCTGATAACTTTGAATTGAACTTTCCGAATTGGGGTTTTCTTTTGAAACGCAACCGGTACTGGCTAATGAAAGTGCTGCAAACGCGACATATTTTCTTAATTTGCTGATTATATGTCTACTATTGCAATAGTGTATTTTGTCATTCAAAAATCCAAGTTTTTTTTCTATACCAAAAAACATATCCAATTTATTAATT
>WJLA01000077.1 GCA_014728765.1 Candidatus Peregrinibacteria bacterium | reverse complement strand
GTAATAATATGGACAATGGTGACAAAACGTATTCAATATAATCCTCCCAAAGAATACTTATTTCTTGATCAGAAAAGAAAAATTGCAGCAGCTAGAAGAATTAAAAAACAAATGGCTAAATTTGACATAAAACCTGATGAAATTGGAATTGGTAACTCATTGACTCCCAACTACAATTTTTAACGTTAGTCAGAATTAAAACAGACCGGCAATAATTAGAAAAATCTGCAATTAAAATGAATTGATTATGAAGATATCGAAAAAGAATAAAAAAATAATTGGCTTTGTCTTGGTGATCCCGTCTTGCTATTTGATATATCAAGCTATACATTTCTGGATAATCAATTCCAAATTAAGTTTATCAAGTGGTCTTGGAGGGTTCGCTTATTTTTTCTCAGCAATGATTACTTCAATATTAGCTTTTGCAATACTTTCTATATGCTTATTTTTTCTATTTCCATCATTTTTAAAAAGTAAAAAATAATATTTCATTATCCTTCCATTTTCATAAGAACATGACTTGAAATATAACCATTTGGCTCTGTTATAGAATACTCTCAAAAAAAGTTAATAAGTTTGAAAACAAAACTTTAACAAAACGATTCAAGATAACTACTTTTATAATATGAAAACAGAAATCATAAAATCATTAGCTAATAACTTTGAAGACCATTCTCAAACAACAGAGAACGGTATTGAGTTTTGGTTTGCTCGTGACATACAACATCTTTTAGGTTATTCTGAATGGAGAAACTTCCAAAAAGTAATAGTTAAAGCAAAAACATCATGTGAAGCTACTAATAATGACATTTTAGACCATTTTGTTGACGTCAACAAAATGGTTAAACTTGGTTCTGGTAGTGAAAGAGAAATAGATGACATAATGTTGACAAGATATGCTTGTTATTTAATTGCTCAAAATGGAGACCCAAGAAAGGAACAAATTGCATTTGCTCAAAATTATTTTGCAATACAGACACGGAAGTTTGAGGTAATTGAACAAAGGATAAAGGATTGGGAAAGATTGCAGGCTAGACAGAAACTCACACTCTCAGAGAAAGAACTATCTGAATTAATCTATGAAAAAACAGGCAATGATAGAAATTTTGGAATAATACGTAGTAAAGGAGATCGGGCATTGTTCGAGAAAACAACTCAACAAATGAAAAATATTCTCGGAGTGCCAAAAGGAAGAGCTCTTGCAGACTTTCTGCCAACTATAACGATTAAAGCAAAAGACTTTGCGACAGAAATAACCGTTTTCAACACAAAAGAAAAGGATCTAAGACAAGAACGACAAATTTCTGCAGAACATATTACTAATAATCGATCTGTTAGGAAAATTCTTTTAGAGCGTGGTATTAAGCCTGAAGAATTGCCACCAGAAGAAGATATAAAGAAGCTGGAAAGACGAGTGGATTCTGAAAGTATGAAATTAGGAAAGAATCCTGATAAATTGAAATAACGCACCACAACAGCGTATCATTGCGCATGTGGGGGGGATGTGTAATTTGAAAGGTCAGAACTTTTATTTACCTTTACTACGGGTTGATAGGAAAGTGCCTTGAAACCCCACACTTGCCATAGCCGAGAACCGTAATGCTAACAAGACCTCTCAATATTTAAAAAACAATCAACCAACTTTAGATTTACTTTAGAATTTGAATTTAGCTTTACCAAATGAAAATATTGATAGTAGAAGATGAAACAGACCTATTGATAACGATAAGTAATTATCTCACCAAAGAAAACTATATCTGTGAATTGGCTGAAAACTTCCAGAAAGCTTTCGAAAAAATTTCCATTTATGAGTATGATATTATTCTACTCGACATAACCCTTCCTGATGGAAATGGAATAGACTTGCTCAAGTACATAAAAAAGAAGAACCTGAAAGCCGGGATTATCATTCTATCGGCAAAAAGTTCATTGGATGACAAAATTACCGGACTTGACCTCGGTGCAGATGATTATATCACGAAGCCATTCCAACTGAGTGAATTAAATTCACGGATAAATGCAGTTTTGAGAAAGCATCACTTTGATGGAAGTAATGTTGTACAATTCAATGAAATCAAAGTTGATACAGTAAGCAAGACTATAAAAGTTAATGATGAGGAAATCATCGTGACAAAAAAGGAATACGATATGTTGCTGTATTTTATCTTAAATAAAAACAGAGTTTTAACGAAAGAAGCTATAGCAGAGCATCTCTGGAACGATAATATTGACCAAGCAGACAACTTTGATTTTATCTATACGCACCTTAATAATATCAGACGCAAGATAAAATCTAAAGGTGGAACCGATTACATAAAAACCATTTATGGAATGGGTTATAAATTTTCAGACCGATGAAGTTTATATCCATCATAAACCGAAATTACCTTATAACTATCAGTGTGTTATTAATAATACTGAGCATTGCCGCATTTTTTACGCTGAAAAGAACATTAACTGAAGAGGCAAAAGAAGAGCTTTTGGAAAATAAAAAATCAATAATCAATGAAATAGAAAGTCGAAACAATTTGCCAAACCTTTACCCAACGATAGAGACCGTGGTGATATCAAAATCTGAAGTGGTTGAGAAATCCATTAAAAAAGTGATGATTAAGGATGTGTTGGATGATGGTGAAGAAGAACCTTTTTTGGAATACAAGAGCATTGAATCAATCAATGGAAATTATTACGCCATAACCTTAAGAAAATCCCTGATTGAATATGAGGAATTGCTGTTAGCAATTACCATCCCTCTGTTATTATTGCTGTTATTGACCTTTATTTTATCATTTCTAATTACTAGAAGGTTAAACAAAAAAGTATGGAATGATTTTGAACATAACCTAGCTGTATTAAGGCAGTTTTCTTTTAGAAACTCAGAAGAAATTAAACTGAAAAATACCAACATTCAGGAATTTGATGAAATTAACAAATCAATAACCGACTTAACCAAAAAGCTTCTTGTAGATTACCAGGCACTAAAGAAATTTTCTGAGAATGCTTCGCATGAAATTCAAACTCCCATTTCAATCATTTCGGTGAATCTGGAAGAAATGTTACAGCACAATATTCCAGAACAAACTTTTCAATTGATAGTCAATACCCAACAAACATTGAAACGATTATCGGATTTGAATAAAAACCTACTGCTACTTACAAAAATTGAGAACCGACAATTTTCATCTGATGAAGAAATTGACATTAGTAGTTATATCGAAAGTAAGATTGAAGAATTTACGCCATTGATTAAATCCAAGAACTTAAAAGTTGAAGTTACAAATGATGGAGTTTTTCAAGTAAAAATGAGCTCAGAACTAGTTGATATTTTACTCAACAATCTTCTATCAAACGCAGTGAAGCATAATTCAATTAGCGGGAATATTTACATAGAAATCAGTAAATCAGAATTGAAAATATGTAATAGCGGAGCCTCAAATAAACTGACAAACGAAGCTATCTTCAACCGGTTTACCAAAGAGAATTCGCAATCTTATGGATTAGGATTGGCGATTGTAAAACAAATCTGTAATACCCATAATATTGCAATACAATATAGAAAAAGTGACTTCCATTGTTTTGTTCTATCAAGATGTTCCGGACTTTAAAATTGCTTTAGAATTGGGATATAAGTTTGCAGTATGTTTAACTTAAAAAAGGAAATACAATGAGGAATTTAATGATTTCAGTAATTGTCTTAAGCACAATGACTTTCACAGCCTATGGGCAAAAAACAGATGTGCCGGCTAATGTTAAAAAAGCATTTGAGCAAAAAGTATCAAACGCCAAAGATGTGGAATGGGAATATGACAGCGAAGACAAACTTTGGGAAGTAGAATTTGAAATTGGCAAAGCTGAATTTACATCAGCATTTGATGAAAATGGCAAATGGGTTGAAACTGAAAAAGAAATCAAATTTTCTGAACTACCGGAAGGAGTTAAAGCAACTCTGAAAGCTGATTACTCTGATTATGAGGTTGAAGAAGTGGAGTTGGTTGAGAAACCCGAAGGCAAGTTTTATGAAGTCGAAATAGAATTGGAAAAAGATGACAAAGAATTAGAATTTGAACTTCTGTTCTCGCCTGATGGGAAATTTATAAAGGAGGAACAAGAAAAGGATGACGATGACGATTAAAAAAGCACATACCCCCAACATTGTATAAAAGCAATAGCGGGTTAAGTAGTTACCAAAAAATCAGTACAATTAACTAATTTAGTAGCGGTTTGAAAGCAACGTGCTTTTAAACCGCTACTGCTCTTATACGGGACCGTTGTGTGGCATACTGAAAAACAGAACTACAAATGAATAATGAGTATAGAAATATCACGCCTGAAG
>WJLA01000076.1 GCA_014728765.1 Candidatus Peregrinibacteria bacterium | reverse complement strand
GATTGTATAAAGTGAAAGATGAACAAGAAATCAAAGATATTTTGTTTTATTATCATTTAAGTGATTTGTAATCGTTTTAAAAAAGACCGTACTTAGCAAAAAAGTACGGTCTTTTAGATTGTAGATTGAAGCAATTACATTAGAGTAGCTTTCAAGATATCAAAATCAAGTTGAGGATGCATAGCAACAACTTCTTGTGGGTCAGTAGCAGTTCCATTGTCGATGTTGGCGTCACCTTCTTCAGGATCAGGTTGACCTCCTTCGAAACCGGATCCCAGTTCAGTATTTTCTTCAAATCCCGCATCATAATTTAAAGCTGTCATTGTTTCATCGGCCATTAATGGCATTGCATCAATAAGCGCATATCCATCATTTGATTGAACAGCCATTTGAATAACGGAAACAAGTAGATTTTCATCCATTTCGTTTAGTTCTACTTCAAGCATTTCTCCTGGTGCAATTGCACCGATTTCGTAAACAGCAGTAACACCTTCCAATTCTTCAACAAGAGTCATCAACTCTTCAGGATTTCCAACTTCAGCTAGTGCTTCCAATTCTGCTGGAGCAAGTGCGCCTTCGAAGTCCAAACTGGCAGTTTCATCGTGTATTACTATTAAGCCAGGTGAAAGTGTTTGTGAATCACTGACATTTTCAAGTTTTAGAGTTAACATTGAAGTTGTTTCTTCTCCATTCATTTCATCGGAAGTGGTATCTTCAGTTGTTTCTTCTTCATTCATTTCATCGGAAGTGGTATCTTCAGTTGTTTCTTCTTCCATTTCTTTCATCATTTTTTCCATTTTTGAAGTCATGTAAAGATCATATCTTTGCATGATTACAGCCAGTTGAGCTCTGTTAACAGTGGTTGCCGGTTCAAAATTTCCGTCGATACCTTGAATCAGTCCAGCTTCAGCTGACCATTCTGCGGCACTTTCATACCATGCTCCTTCTGGAACATCAGGAAAGGTCATGGTAACGGCTGTTGCGCCGATCGCAAAGGAACTGATTGCTACGGTTCCAATTGCTAGATACTTTTTAAGATTCATAACTTTTGGGTTAAGAGTTATTACAGTATCTAATTTTCTTAAAAAGCGCCTTAAACTACAAGAATTTTAGCGAATTAAAAAAGAAATTCCCTTTCTCAAAGTAATACTTGAGGTTGACAGGATTTTGTTGAGGTCTCTAGTTAGTCGAAAACTATGAATGAAAACCAACTTAATATTGGTATTTGTTCTAAGAATATTTTCAGATTTTCAACAAATGGCTACTTGGTTTTGTTAATTTATCAGTGTGTGTTGATATTATTTAACTCTTTTTCTTTCATTTTCTGATAAAAGCTTTTTACGAAGTCTGATGGAAGAGGGGGTAACTTCGACAAGTTCATCATCGTCAATGAATTCAAGTGCTTGTTCCAATGTCATGATAAGAGGCGGCTCTAGTTGAAGACCGTCATCATTTCCGGAGGCTCTCATGTTTGTTAATTGTTTGCCTTTGGTGGGGTTAACCACTAAATCTTCATTACGTGCATTTTTACCGATAATCATACCTTCATAAACATCTGTTGCAGGTTTGATGAAAAGCGTTCCTCGTTCTTGTAAATTGTTCAATGCATAGCCAAGTGCTTTCCCTGCACATTGACTGATTAATACTCCATTGGTTCTGCCGGAGATAGATCCTTTGTAAGGTGCGTATTCTTTAAAAATATGACTGATTATTCCTTCTCCGTGAGTATCGTAAATGAATTCGGAATTATAACCAATTAAACCTCTGGTGGGGATAATAAATTCAAGTTCAGTGAAGTTGTTTTTGTTTCCCATATTTTGCATTTCGGCTTTTCTTTTGTTTAGCTTTTCAATAACTGTGCCAGAATATTCAGTTGGCACACTAATGAATAAGCTTTCGATAGGTTCAAGTTTTTGGCCGTTTTCTTCTCTGAAAATAACATTGGGCTTGGAGACTGAAAGTTCAAATCCTTCTCTTCTCATGGTTTCTATTAAAACAGCTAGGTGTAATTCTCCTCTTCCGGATACACGATAGCTTTCTGAACCTTCAACTTGTTCAACTTTAAGGCCGACATTTGTTTCCAGTTCTTTTTGCAATCTTTCGTAAATTGTTCTGGAAGTGACATTTTTTCCTTCTTTGCCCGCAAAGGGTGAAGTGTTTGTTGAGAAAACCATTGATACAGTAGGTTTTCCAATTTCAATAATAGGTAAGGCTTTTGGATTTGATTGATTTGCGAAAGTGGTTCCGATTGTTACGTCCTTAAATCCCGCTATTCCGACAATGTCACCGTTTTCGGCTGAATCAGCATCAATTTGTTGATTACCTTGAAATTTGATCAGTTTGCTGATTTTTCCATTTTGAACTTCTCCGTTTTGTTGGATAAGTGAAATGTTTTCACCTTTGGAAACTTTTCCGTTAACAATTTTTGCAATACCTATTCTTCCGGAGTACTCTGAGTAATCAAGTGCATAAACCAGTGCTTGAAAAGGTTTTGAAATATCTTTTTCAGTAGCTCTTTCTGAAATAGTATCAAAAAGAGGATTTAGATTGTTTGATTGATCTTCCAATTCTTTTTTTGCTATACCTTCTTTTGCAATGGCATAAATTATTGGAAAGTCTAATTGCTCTTCCGATGCATCAAGCTCAATGAATAACTCATAGACTTTATCAATGGCTGATTTCGGATCTGCTGCAGGTTTATCAATTTTATTGATTACAACAATTGGTTTTAATCCAAGTTCGATAGCTTTTTGCGTTACAAATCTTGTTTGAGGCATTGGGCCCTCCTGTGCGTCAACAAGCAATAATACCGTGTCTACGACTCGTAATACTCTTTCTACTTCTGAACTAAAGTCAGCGTGGCCGGGTGTATCTACAATATTAATTATTGTTTCATTGTGTTTGATGGAGCAGTTTTTGGCATATATTGTGATTCCTCTTTCTTTTTCTTGATCATTTGAATCCATAATAAGGTTTCCGACTTCTTGATGAGCGGCAAAAGCTCCTCCTTGCTTAAGTAACTGATCTACCAAAGTTGTTTTGCCATGATCAACGTGAGCAATAACGCCTATAGTTATATTTTTCATAATAAATTAAGATTTTGCTGGCGTATTAAACAGGGAAAATGAGCTTTTGGCAATGCTATTAATACTTTATTCTGAAAAATTGCTGAATCAGTGTTCCATTGAATTATGTGATTGATACAGGTATTAACTGAGTTTCTACAGATTTTGCAGATTATTATTTGAGAAATAATCAAACAATTTATTATGGCGATTTGCTCTTCTATCAAACAAGTTAAACTGGTATAATTAATAGATTAATATTTATTTATATGGGAATATTAAAAGATTCGGACGGTAGTGATTTTTATGATAAATTTGCAAATCTTTCGGAGGTATCTCAATGGCATTTGGCAGGTAATTTGGGAGAATTGGTAGATTCGCCCAAAAATGCAAATCCGGAAACAAATATAAAGCTAAAACTTTGGTTAAATTCTGCAAATATTGATTCAAATGAGATTAAGTTGAAAAGTCCTGAAGGGAGGTATTTGGCCGGTCTTATTAAAAAAATTGATGATTTACAGTTGAAGTCAGATGCTATCTCTCAAGAAAAACAAAAACTACAAAATGCAAAAGAAAAAATGAAAAGCTTAATTATAGAAGTGTTTAATGATTTGAGGTCATATATATATTCCATACTGGATTTAAGTGAGGCTGCCAGAAAAGGTGATACTGAATTGATTAGAGTTAAGGATAAGAGAAGAACAGAAAGCCATAATAAATTAATTTCTTCAATTAATGTAGCTAATAGATCATTGTTTTGGTGGTTTGGTGGAGAGGAGCCGGTTCTTGATAGCAAATTTGGGAAAATGTATGAAAAGCAATTTGATAAATATGTATGCACTGCAATTGAACCTGTTGAATTTGGGGAAAATGGTATAATTACAGCAAATTATAATATTAAAGAAAGAAAGCAAATCACATTATGGGCGGAGCAGATTTATGGAGATTTGATGGATTTGGAGATTAAGCTTAAATAGACATTTTTAATTGTCTTGATATTAAAGGGATAATCACTTCCGTATAAATAACGGTCGGTGGTATTTGTAAAAGATTATTTTGATGAGGATATTTTTCCAAAACTAATTGAGAAAATTGTGATATTTTAGTTCTTATTTCATTTTGTCTGAGGCTGGCCAGCGTGTTTTCAGCATCAATCGCCACGATATGCTTCGCCTTGATTTGAACAACTATATCAGTGATTTCGTAAGCCAAATTTCTAATTTCAGTTGCATTATTGTCGGCAAGAATTTCTTTAATAAGTGGATCGAATTGTGATAATTTGTTATTCATCTTTAGATTAATTCCTGCAATTTATATAATAAATTCGTTTTATTGTCAATATTTTGTATATGATTTTTATGACTATACAATATGACTGGTATGAGAGGGGAATAGAATTTATGACTAAAAAAGGCCGCGATTAGCGGCCTCTGTGGATTTTGAACTATAAT
>WJLA01000075.1 GCA_014728765.1 Candidatus Peregrinibacteria bacterium | reverse complement strand
GTCTGGCAACCTCCGGCAACAATCCGGCAAATTTTCTTCTCGCTTCGAGAGTTAGGTGTCCCCATTTCACACATTCATTATATAGTTCTTGATTGGTCATTTTTCAAAGTTAATAACATGCTAAATATAGCACAAACAAGCGATAATTGCGACTTTTAGAACTTGAAATTTCAGTTTAATTATTGCATAAACATTTGTTCCAGTTCAGTCATAAAATTCAGCATAAAGCTTTATCCTTGAATCCAGAAAATTCTCAATTGACCACCCCCTTACCCTGCGTGATTCCATCAATGAATCAAATATAATCAGATTATATAAACATTAAATTGCACCTATTAGGTTTTATGCCGGAAACAATCCCGCTTGAAACAATCCCTCTTGTCTTTTTGTCAAAAATATCGGAAAATATAGGTAAGATGAAAAAACAAAAATCCAAAAAATCACAAAAAGGATATACCTTGATAGAAATGATGTTGGTGCTGATGATAATTACAGTTCTTGCTGCGATGTCAGTTGGAAGTCTGGTTAATTCTCAAAGAAATCAAATTTATCTGAATCAATTTGAAGAGGTTTTAAGTGTTTTGAATAACACGAGATCATTGGCAATTTCAGGCAAAGGAGCAGAAGACAAAACCGATGCAGACAATGACTCAAATAAAACTGAATATATTTCCCCGGCGAATTATGGTGTGCAGATAAACACTACACATGACACACTGGTTATTTTTGCGGATCTTAATCCAAATGATGTTGATGGATATAGTGAATTTGAAAAAGACAACGAAGATCCTGAGATCAGAACATTAAACTTGGTTGATGCGGTTACCTTGGAGGCGGAGACGCAAGATGCTGATGGGGCTCAGGGTGAAAATTTAGATAGTAAGACTTTCTCACTTTATTATTCGCCGCTTTATGTTGATATTGCAGCAGTGGGGAATAATCTAGCTCTGGATAAAGACACGCCATTTTTGGTACTAAAGGTTAAAGATGCCGATACTGACGCTAGATGTCGTCAAATCAGAATACATTATTTAGCGGGTATACCCGAAGTTGAAGCATGTAATTAATGATAAAAATAATAAAAAAACAAATAAAAGGAAGCAAAAGAGCTGAAACACTGCTGGAAGTGATTATTGCAATTGGAATGATTTCAATTGCTGCAGCCACATCAGCCACTTTGATTGTGACTTCGCTAAATGCAGTCTCTTTTAATAAAGACTCTTTGATTGCCTTGAATTTGGCGCAGGAAGGCCTTGAGGCGGTAAAAAACTTGAGAGATACCAATTGGATCAAATTTAGTTCAGCACCGGAAAGATGTTGGAATTTGCTGCCCGGGGAATTAAGCTGTCCGAATCCGAAAGCGCAAGTTAGCTTCTTAAACTCATCAAGCGAATATTCCTTAACTGAAACTCTAGAAGAGCAATCTGATACACTTGATTTGGAGGATGGCACAGATGATGCCTTTCGAATAAGAAGATATGATATAAATAGTGATGGTGTGGCTGATTTTTCAAGATCAGGGGTTGAGTCTGGCGCCCTTGACAGCACAAAATATTATCGATCGATTTCAATTGAATATAAAAATGTGAGTTATGATGAATCAAATAATTTGTATACAACATCAACATCTAATTTTGATGTTGCCAATACTATGATTGTAACATCAAAAGTGCAGTGGTTTGGTAATGATCGAGTGAACACTATTGAATTACAAAGCGCTTTGTCGCAATATCGCTAAAATATGAAATTTTTGAAGAAAACACAAAAAGGACTATCACTGGTGGAGATGCTGATTGCTATCTCGATTTTTACAGCTGCAGGGCTTTTGGCAACCAATATTTTAGTTAACATCAACAGAATTCAGGGTCGAATTACTCTTGAAAATGCGATTTATGAAGACGCAAGATTTATGATGGAAAGAATTTCGAGGGCTATTCGTAATAATGCGATTGATTATGAGGAGTATTTCAGTAGAGGGCTTGAAACGAACTCCGTCAAGAATGAGATTGGAGCTTATTTCGGTTGTTATGCGGCTCAGTTTTATGATCCGGGGATTGGAGCTAAAAATGAAAATCCGGCAACAAATGTATCAGGATTAAGTAATCCGGGTGATTTAGGTGCGATATGTGTAAATTCGACACCTCCTGGAGCCAGATATACCGGTACAGGTTGTACTTTGTTCAGGCCTTCTGTAGACAAGAATACCGGATCTTTTCCATTTATAGGATATACCAAGTATCAGGGACTGAATCTGTCAGGTAATCAAGCAAATTCCAACGCATTCTGCGCGCTGCTACAAAATTCAAGTTCGCACCAAGACTTTTGGGAAAGAGATTCATCTAATGGGAATCCAATAACTTGTGATGGCAATGAAGAAACTTATAACATGAACAAACTATTTCTGATTAGCAGAGATGGCACCAGAAAGACTATTTTTGCCAGCAAGACAATTAATTCTTCTCCTGATGAAAACGCCCTAGCAAAAATTGAATTAGTAGGTGAAGATGAGAATAATGACGGAATCACAGAAAAATGGCAAAATTGTACAAGCAATCAATTTTGCTGCGCCAATGGCTATGATTGTGATCTGGGAACAGCAGGCACTGAAACATTAGACAGTGACGGACTGGATGGAACAACTTTATCCGATCGTTATAAGGGTTTTATTCCGATTTCGCCACTTCGAACCAATGTGAAGGAATTGCGCTTTCAGATCAGACCGGTGGAAGATCCTCACAAAGCCTTTGCAGAAGGTGAAATTGAGCAGCCAAGAGTGACAATCACCTTAACTGTGGAACCAACCGAAGCAATGCTTTCCAGGTATGTTAATGCAAACAGAGATTTGGCTCCCGAGATTACTATTCAAACCACTGTTTCTTCGAGAGTGCTTTCAGAAATCAACAGCTATCGTGGTCCGGAATCAAATGATGCCTGTGAAGACTATTTGCCTTACCTTCCATAACATGAAGCTAGTGATACAAACAGTCAGACCCGAAATTGAAATTGCTCTTTTTGATGGCAAACAAATTGTAAAGTCCCAAAAATGGCGTTCGGAGCGTGATGAAGTGGCAAAAGTTTTGCCTGCAATTGAAAAGATATGTGGAGAAATTGATCCCCAAGAAATCATTGTATTTAACGGCAAGGGTGCCTTTTCTTCAACCAGAATCGGAGTGACAATTGCAAACACCATGGCTTATGCAAAAAAATTGCCATTAGAGCAAATCACCATTGAAAATGATGATCAAAGAAATTTGCTAGAAATTCTGGAAACTTCAAAACTTGAGCCGGTGCAAATTGCTGTTCCGGTTTATAGCAAGGAGCCGAATATTACAATTTCAGACAAAAATAAATGACATTATTTGTGGTGGCAACACCGATTGGAAACTTGGAAGATATAACACTTAGAGCAATCAAGACTTTGCAAGAAGTTGACTTGATTGCCGCTGAAGACACTCGCAAATCGGGTATTCTTTTGAAAAAGCATGAAATTGAAACAAAAATGATCAGTTTTCATGCTCATAGTGATGAGAGGAAAGTG
>WJLA01000074.1 GCA_014728765.1 Candidatus Peregrinibacteria bacterium | reverse complement strand
TCTTGAGTATATTACAACCACGCGACGAAATCCCGCCTCAATTCTCCCAAATTGGCGGGTTTTTTTATTTTTAACTTTCTAAAAACCTTAGACTGCTTTATTTATATCCGCTTCAGCTCCTGATTGACGATTTCTGCGATCAGCCTCAGAATATTTATAAGCCTTCATTTGGCCATAAACTTGCTCTCTTTTAGCTTGATATTTATTGATATCTTTCAATTTTGCGCCTTTTTTAATTCGGGCGGATTGACCATATTTAACAATCAATTGAGCCAGTTTAGGGTTTCGACGTAAAATTATTCCTGCTTTGAAGATAGCTTTTGAAGCTTTACTAAACTTGCCGGTTTTTCTGACATAAGCTGCTAATCTGGTCAAAACTCTACCAACATCTAAAGTTTTTTTACTGGCCACTCCGACCTTTGAAGCAGACAGCGCAGCACTTGGACCTCCTCCCAAGAGTAAACCCCCAACCCATGCAACATCGAGAGCGAATCCTGCTGTTGCCTCTGTTATTTTCCATTTTCTTTCACTTTTATTTAGCTTTTTTCCATTGTAATCAACACCTGAATACGCTTCACGGTACATTTTGTATGCTCCATAAACCGGCATACAGTCATATATCACAGACCATTTTTGCAGACTTACTTGATCATTGGCTTCTTTTTCTAACTTTGACAAATCCAAACCTATTCCGATATATGCTAACAATTGGTCCTTCAATTCTCCTTCCTGTAATTTTTCAGAAATATTTTTTTCTTGCTCTTCCATGAATTCCATCAACTTTTCTGCAGCACCAATATAATCACCACTTTCTCGCAATCTGGAAATATTTATATACAATTTATCCATTTGAGGTTGAATCTCTTCAATCAATTTTGCAAATTCTGGAGATTGTTCTTTGAATAACTCAGGTAAAGCTTCTTGCAATGCCTTAATTTCAGCATCATCAAATTCTATATCTTTTCCTCTTGCCATCATCACATCTTCAACACTCAATCCTGTAATATTTTGCAATTCATCAATGGCACTATCTTTGAAATTTAATTTTTCAGTTTTTTTTCCGATAGACGCCACTTCATTTTCCACAAAATCAGTTTCAAAAACTTCTTTTGTTTTTGATTCATCACCCATTTTATTAACCATTTTAAATAATTAGTATATCAGAAAATTATACATTAAAATCAATGGTTATTCAATCTTCCCTTTCTCTCCAATCAATTGTACTTCTCGCTCTAATCTGATTCCATATTTCTTCAAAACGGCATCTTGAATCAGACTACTCAAATTGAGCACATCATCCATAGTTGCCGAACCGTCATTCATCAAAAAGTTTGCATGTTTTTCTGAGATAAAAGCTCCTCCGACATGATATCCCTTAAATCCACATTGATCACTCATCAATCCCGCTGAAAGCCCTTCACCAACCGAATTTCCGGATGGATTCTTGAAAAATGATCCCGCAGTTAGTCCCTGCGGATGCTTGCCGGCTCGCGAAGCAATAATTTGCCTAACCTCTGCCACTCCTTCCGCCGTATCACCCGGCTCCAGTCGAAGCCAAACTTTCAAAACCAATTCACCGGTTTCTTTCAAACGAGAATGGCGATAAGACAAGGCCACATAGTCGGGTCCAACTTCGCGTACCTCTCCACCGGAAGTGTAAATCAAAGCTTTCTCAAAAATATGTTTGGTCTCAAGCCCAAACGCTCCGGCATTTCCTCGTACAGCTCCTCCAATAGTTCCGGGTAGACCCATCATTTTTTCCATTCCCCGTAAACCGTTTTTTAAAGCAAATTGAATAATTTGTGAAAGCAAGGCCCCCGAATCCGCAACCACCAAATTGCCATCCATCTCAATCGACTTAGCCAAATTATGGATTACAAGACCGCGAAAACCTTTATCTGAAAAAATCATATTACTACCCCATCCTAAAATTACCCACGGTAAACCATCAGCTTCACATGCTTCTATCAATTCCGGCAGATTCATTACGTCTCTTAGTTCATAAAAATAATCGGCAGGCCCTCCCATTCCAAAAGTGGTTAATTTAGCTAGTTTATGGCCTCTTTTAATTCCCTCAATTTTATCTAATTGGTTTATCATTTCGAAGCAGAGTATAAATCATCTTTGAAAAAACTGCTACATCAAAGCTGAAACATCCATTGTAACTTTTATTCTCACAGCTTCTCTAATAATATCAATATCATGAATTTTTGATCGTTCAGAACTGTACTGATTTCTTAAATAGTCTTCCAAAAAAATCTCCACATTCCAAAAATCTTCAATTTCTTTGGCGTCTTCAGTCATTCCAACATATTCATGCTCAAAATATGATTTTAACCTTCCTGTAGAATAAAAAACTTCTGTCGCAAGTCCATATTTTCCCATTTGATAACCTTGCAGCATCACAAAATTATCCTTATTGGAAATATCTTGTTCAGCTGTTTCAAAATGACGCAAAACAGGTTTTATAAATTCAGGATAGGCTCTCTCCGACACAAATTTTTTGATTGAGGCCATTTCACTTAATCGATCGCTATCATTGCCGTTCAAAGCAAAAGAACTCAAGTGCCAACCAATATGGCTATCACCGACTGTGAAAATCTCTTGTCCCGATTGCATTATCATTGCTCCTGAACTGCATGTACTGGTAGGCACAAAAGCTTCAACTTTTCCACCATTATGTTTTATTCTTTCTGCCACATTTCTTATTCTATCGGCAATTTTTATTTTTCCGCCCTTGGTGGCTAGCAAAATTGCCATTTTTAGTCTTCCTTGAGTTGCTAACTCTAAAATTTCTTTGTCATCTGCATCATCGCGCAACCTGTCAAAATACAATTTATCGATTTCACTTCTTCGACTGAATCCCGAAGCCTCAATCAGATTCAGCAATTGAGTATCATTCTCGGATACAAAACTATCATTTGCTAGTCTCACACTTATTGAATCATCATCAATAATATCTTGATCCGCTAGCACAACTAATTGTCCATCAAATTTATTCATATTGAAAATATGTAGATTTCACAAAAACATAAAATGTGAAGAAAGTCAAAAATTTAAATTGACAAGGAAATTAAATTAATAGTGTTAACAACTAAAATGGAAACAATAGCTGTCTAATAATGTTTTTTCGAGTTTAATTATAAGATTACGAAAGACCATAAATATCAACTGAAAAATATTTGACTTAGCCCCCTCTTTCGAATATTATCAACGCGCTTTCGAGCGAATCGAAATGCATTCAAAACTTAATATTTTCTCTACCATTCGCCACCATAGCTCAGCTGGTAGAGCAACTGTTTTGTAAACAGTAGGTCGTCGGTTCGAGCCCGACTGGTGGCTCCAGAATAGGAATACCTCTGAAACCGAGGAATCAACGAAAAAGCAGAAGGACATCGCTCACGCAATGAGTTTCTGCTTTTTTATTTGCTGGAATGTATACAAAAGTACATATTTACAAACTTGCAAAATAATAAAAAAATGTTAAAATTACGTTAAATATCTTTATGAAATGAGCTTAAAATCACCCGAAACATTTGGGGAAAAATACCTTTACGGTCCAATCTTGAGAGCGGGCAAAGATGCTACCGGTTGGGTTCTTGAATTGCCATTCAAGGCAATCAATTCTATCATCTCTGGCGTGGAAAATGCGGTTTTTAATGTTATTAATGGCAAAAACGGCAAAAAATAATTTTCTATTGCATACAAAGCCTCAAACTTCTATATTGTTCAGGCTAATTAATGGCATTTTGTTCTTTTAAAATCTGGGTCGGTACTCAAGCGGTCAACGAGGACAGACTGTAAATCTGTTGGCTTCGGCCTACGAAGGTTCGAATCCTTCCCGGCCCACCATACAACAAAAATCCCCCCTTCAGGTGGGATTTTTTTATACCGGTATGAAGAGAACATGAAGCCAGGCAAAGTAGTTTATAATCCCGGTAAAATTTTTAATCAATTCTCAATAATTTGATCAGCCAAATTCTTGCAAGGTTCGACATATTTCAAATACATTGGTTGAACTTGCTCTTCCCATTGTTTTAAAACACTCTCTAAACTTCGCCCTCTTTTTTTTGTATCCCTACGAATTCTCCTAATAAGTCTTTGATCATCTGGGGCATCAACAAAATAGCTTTTGGTTAGCTTCTCTCGAATAAAATCAAAGTGTAAAACAAAAAGTCCTTCTACAACAATATTTTTACCGATCATTATTTCATGAAAACCATCTCTTTGATGTTTCTTAAAATTATAATATGGCATTTTGAGCATTTTCCCCATGCTCAAATCAGCAAAAAAAACTCGCATCAATTCAATATCCAATGCGGCCGGATAATCAAAATTATAATTTGCATGTAAATCATTTCTATAAAAAGAATCTAGACTGATTATCGAACAATCATCCAATTCTGCCGCTATTTTTCTGGCAAAAGTAGACTTGCCACTGGCACTACCTCCGCAAATACCAATTATATTTTCCATCAACAAATTACTATTTTTCTGATATAATATATCTTATGGACAAACAAGAAATCAAAAATATTTTAGAATCACTAAGATTTTCCAAAGGTTTTAGAAATCTGCCTAATGATCAGCAAGCTGTCATCAAAGTGAGCATACTCGGCCGCAATCAACGCATCATCAACCAAATCCAAACGCTGTTGAATCAAGAGCGCCAAGGCCTCGCTTTCGACACCGAAATCGTCCGACTAGTCGTCAATCAAGCACTGCATGTCGACACTCCGCAGCATGTGGCGGAATACAAAGAGGCCCTCTCCAAGCAGCAAGACGACCTCTTTCTCGACAAATTAATGGATCAATTCAACGAGGAATAATTACTCAAAATCAATGAATTGAGTTTCAACATACAAATCTCCTCCATCACTAACCCCGGGAGATTCCACGAAATAATCTACATTTCCATTTTCATTAAGCTCAGTATCAGCCCAAATTGAAAAGGAATCTTCATTTAAATATTCAAACAGATATCCCGATTCACAGACCAAATCACCAAACATTTTTGCTCCGGTCGGATCTTCCACAACTCCAGCATATCCCAAGTAAGGTTCTAAGGACTCAAGATCTTCCAAACATGCTGTTGTTTCAAGTGGTCCCCAAGCATATTCATTATCGGTAAGATATAGAATGATTGCACTGGCTATTGTATTAATATCAGCTTTTCTTTCAGCATCTCTGCCATAAGCCTGATTGTATTGATTTTCAAGAAGTGTCCCTACATCTCCTTCAAATGGTCCATACCAGCTTGTTGTAGATTCTTCATCTTCTGCACATTCTTCAACCAAGCATTGCAAATTATAGTCAATTTTTTGAATATAAAATTCTTCTTCCTCTTCATCTTGCCAATCAGTCTCTGTGTACACAAAATCGTATCCATTTACGCCATCTCGAATCAAATTTATTCCGATCTTTGTAAGCCCTTCAGGCGCATTTGTCTCAGCCAGTCCACTCATGTTTCCATGAATAAAATCAATATATTCTTCAATAGTATCAAAATTTGGAAAGTCCATTGCTCCCGGATAAACAGGAATTTCACCTTCAGTGTCGATTATGCACCAACCTCGGCTTCCAACTTGGTCTACACCAGGAGTTTCAATGATTAGTTCTTCGCAACAATATGCATGGTTTTTATAGTGAACCGCGCCAAGGCGATCTCCAGCTTCAGTACAGAAATTTTCAGTTGAATCTTTTGAAGTATCTTCTGCCATCAATCTGTATGATATTTCAGCCATTTCTCCACGATTGATAAGTTTGTCCCATGAACTGCCGATTGCTACAGGAACAGCTTTTTGTGATTCCAAATATTCAACATATGGCTTGTACCATGTTTCACTGTCCTCAAACACATCAACTCCAAATGCTTCAGTCACAATTTTGGCAGATTCCACAAAATTGATACTATTTCCAGGCCTGAAAGTTCCATCTGGATATCCTTCCACAATACCCTTTTCCGCTCCAAAACATACATATTTTGTATACCAAACTCCCGGCTCAACATCTGGAAAACATCTTGAATTGCTATATTCAGCAAAATCACTTTCATCATAATTCACCTCTACCATAATCTTTAAAAACTCAGCCCTGTTTAAATTTTGTCTTGGTTTGAATGTGCCATCTTCATATCCTTCAACAACGCCATTTGCTTCAAGATAGTTGATAGCATCTTGATATTTTGAATTTTCAACATCACTGAATGCCGCAAATGCGACTGGAACGGCAAAAAGAAGTCCTGCCACTCCCAAAAACTTAAATATTTTCATGACAAATTTGGTTAGTGTCAAATAATAAAATATGTCAAGACACCAAATATTACAATTCTTTGTCGTTATTCTGGAATGACATATGCAAAATTGGCAGTTTGGCTGAGTAGATCAGGCTGCATTTTCTCGATCGAATTCATCAAGAAAAGCAAATGCCTGTGGGAATTTTTCCCTTAAACTGGGTTTTCTTTTCAAGTCAGTTGCAGCCAAATCAGTGCTTCGCTTTTCATCAATGTCAACAGTCTGCATAGCATATTCGCTTTCAGGAATTTGTCCGAATGAGTCTTGATTTTGCTCTACTTCATCAAGCAATTCCGTGCTTTGACTATCCGCGCTTTTAGCAGGATAAAGAATGTCTTTGATTTCGGCAACGAGCTTGGTTTCACTGATATTCACTTCTTCTTGAGCTCCCAAAAAGTGTGGATTTTCCATAGGGATATCATATGCCAATGGCAATTTTGGACCTTCAGTTGGCTTTGGACCACGGATTTTTCCCATATTCCTGAAATCATCATAAAGTCCCAATTTTTTCTGGACACCTGGCTTAGCAGCTTCATCCTCAGCAAGAACCGGCATATTCCAAATATCAAATTGTTTTTCCAGGCTGCCAATTCTCGATGCACCAATGCCGGTTTCAATTTTTCTTTCATTTGCCTCTTGCATGGCAACAATCCCAAATTCTTTATCAGTAATACCGGCATAATCTCTTCTGGCCGCATATCCACCACCTGCATTGAAATCCGCTTTCAATTTCTCAAGTTTCTTAATTTTTTCTTCTGAGCTAGCAAGCTTTTGAGCAACTTCAATCGCATCATTAAAAAGTTGAGCTCCCAAACCAAATTTGTTTGTTACTTTCACATATCCTGACAAATATTTTTGAAATGAAGGATCAACAGCTTCATCCAATTGATCAATTTGTTGGCCAATCTCGTCATTTTTTTCGTCATTCTGAGGAACTACCACAGGTTGAATTTGAGGTGGTTGAATTGCAGAATCTTGACTATATGCCACCAATGAATTTAGTCCAACAGCGACCAATATCAGCGATGCTCCCTCTTTCACTCTTTTGGAAATTCTGTAAACATCTTCGGACGGCACTGTCGATAGCTTTTCCTTCCAAGCTCGGGGTAATAATTTGTTTAATAAAGTATTTTTCATAGTTAAATTTAACAAGAGTTTATTAAAACCTATCCCACCGAAGGTGTCAATAGTTTTACCAACAAAACAAGTGCTAAAATTCATTTATGACAAATCCCAAATTCACATCCTCCGAACCTCTCGCCCACTTGCTGCGCCCCAAAACTCTAACCGAGTTTGCCGGCCAGGAGGAAGTTGTCAGTGAAGGCAAAATGCTCCAAAAACTGATCGAATCCGACCAGCTCAACAACATGATTTTCTGGGGCCCTCCCGGTGTTGGAAAAACCACTCTCGCCCAAATCATTGCCGAGCAAACCAAATCCAATTTCAAAACACTTTCCGCTGTCACCTCCGGTGTTGCCGACCTTCGAAAAATCATCCAAGAAGCCGAAGAAATGAAGCGCCTCGGAACCCCCACCATCCTTTTCATCGATGAAATCCACCGCTTCAACAAAGCTCAGCAAGACGCGCTGCTCCCCCACACCGAAAGAGGCACCATCACCCTGATTGGCGCCACCACCGAAAACCCCTCTTTTGAGGTTAATTCAGCGCTTCTTTCAAGGTCTCAAGTTTTCGTTTTCAAGTCACTGACAGAGCAAGATCTCGAAAAAATTCTCGATCGAGCTCTCGACCAAGTCACAGACCAAAAACTGACCAAACAGGCCAAATCATTTCTGACACATCATGCCAATGGTGACGCCAGAACCCTTCTCAACACTCTTGAAGTAGTCCTCAAAATCAGCAAATCCAAGAAAATCGATGAGCCGGAAATCAAAGCAATTCTCCAGAAAAAATTTCTCCGCTACGACAAAAAAGGCGAAGAGCACTACAACATCATCTCCGCTCTTCACAAATCGCTGCGTGACTCCGACCCGGACGGGGCACTCTATTGGATGATGCGCATGCTCGAAGCCGGTGAAGACCCAAAATATGTCGCCCGCCGCCTGGTCCGCTTCGCCTCCGAAGACATCGGCATGGCCGACCCGCATGCGCTGCTCGTCGCCATTGCCGCCAAAGACGCAGTTCTCTTCAACGGCATGCCCGAATGCGAAGTCAATCTGGCCCAAGCCTGCATCCACCTGGCAATGGCTCCGAAGTCAAATGCCAGCTACAAAGCCGTCAATGCAGTCAAATCCGAAATCAAGTCCACCGGCAATCTCGAAGTGCCCCTCCATATCCGCAATGCTCCCACCAAATTGATGAAAGAGCTTGACTACGGCAAAGGCTACAAATACGCCCACGATTATGAAGATGCCAAAGTCAATCAGCAGCATCTCCCGGATGAGTTGAAAGGAAAACGCTATTATTTCCCTACGGAAAGAGGGATCGAGGCGAAAATCAAGGAGCGGCTCGATAACTAGAAATTTGCCAGCATTTACCCTTCAAAAAAGCACGATTTTATGCTAAAATATATAGATTTATATATATTTAGCGACCAAAGCGACCATTGGCGACCAGAGAACAACTACAAAAAGACCTGGAAAAAGCGCTTAAAGAGTGTGTTATTTTGCCTGATAAAGAAAAGCAATACTGGCTCGACCAACTCGACACACTTCCCGAGCCGGTTCTTCAAAATGTTCTGGATGCCATCAATCACAAAAACAGACTAATCAACAGCTTTATCGAGGTAGAACTTGCTACCGACAAAAAACAAAACCTTCTGAGCTCCCTCAAGGGCTATATCAAGAAAATTAAGATAAATGCTCTCAAAATTGAGGAAGGGAAGCAGCAGGAGGATGATGAACAACAATTAAAAAAAAAACTTGAAACCATAAACGATGAGTGAAAAAAACAACATTGACGCACGTCAGCAAGAGATCAAATCTCTTGAAGCACAAAAAGAATCTCCGCAGAAACTGCGAGAAAAACTTCAACAATACCGAGCGACACTTGTCAGTGCCGTAGACCAAGGTCAACGCGAGCTTCAGTCAGCAGCAGCTAAACTGAAATCTGATGAAGCCAAAACCTATCTGAAATCCGGAGCCAACAAAGTGGCCGGTTTCCTTGATGCAATTGCTGCCAAGGGTCAGGAAATACTTTCAAAAAGCAAAGACAAAAAAAAGGTCGGCGAAGAACACTATGGAACCATAGAGTCTCATAGCTCAAGCTTACAAAAGGAGTTAAATGAGCAGAAAAAAGCTATCGAAAGTTTCAAAATTCTTGAGGAAATTGAGAAAAAGGATATTGTCAAAATTCAAGAACAAAATGACAAAATCAATGAGTACTCAGCAGAGACAGATCCTGAGAAAGTTAAGAAAGAGAAGCTGGCTCTTTCAGCTGAAATGAGAAGACTTCAGCCAAAGTTTAAAGGACATCCAGCCTCACAGACCTATCTCGCCAAAGTCAGAGACAAATTCCAAAAGCTTGAAAAGCAAATCAAAGATGAAGCCATGGAAGTCGACATGAACCCGATCTACTGCCAAAAAGAAGCAGATGAAAAAGTGCTCAAACCAATTCAAAATTTTCTTACACTTGCCAAATCAGCTGAGCAGCAACCAACAATGCGCATGATTGAAATGGCCAAGGCTTTTAAAGAAAACCTGAAACTTCAGGAGGTGATTGATTCAGTGATGGATGAATATGATGCCGGAACTTTTTCATACACCAAAAACTACCGAGTCAAATTGCAAAAAGAATTGGATCAAGCAAAAAAAGACTTTGAAGAGCAAGACATTGATCTTGATAAACTAGAAAAAAAGGCCCTCAATGATGCAGCAGAAAAAGCTGTTGAAAAAATCACTCAGCTGGAAGACAGCGAAATCAAAGATACTTGGGGAGTATACGAAAAACTTGCCAAACAGGAAAAACTGTCAAAAGAAGAGCTGAAGGATTTGCAAGGCATGGAAAAAGGACTACTTCAAGCC
>WJLA01000073.1 GCA_014728765.1 Candidatus Peregrinibacteria bacterium | reverse complement strand
AGGGTTAGGGTTAGGGCTTGTGGTTTCAACATCTGATCTTAAAGGTTTAGACTCAATATCCTCTATTGAAAGGTGACCCATTCTTGAAACTCTAGGGTCATTTTTCCCCATTGTTTTTTCATATTGCAATAATAGCGGTCTGATTCTCTTTTTGTAATTTTCCGGGTCAGTTGCTGTAATAATATCCATTGGTCTATCTTTTAATTTCATACCTGAATTTTTCTGAAACAGTTCAATATCTGAAATCAATGTTGACATAAAATCCGCTTCTTCCTTGCCAAATTTGACTGTTTTTCCTTGTGGCGTTTGAATGGTTACTACAATGGTATTGTCCAATTTTACTCCTTGCTTTTCCAATGACTTGGATAAATCTTGATCTGAATTCGAATCAGATTCAAAATTTATCACTAACTTTGTTTTACTTTTGGAATCAGGATTTTTCGGATACTCAATTTTTCCTTTAAGTTTGCTTTCTCCAAATGTAAATTCTTGTTCTATTTTTCCCTCTGTAGTTGCTTTTTTTGATTTTTCTTTTAATTGAAGCGCAGAATATTTTTTTGGAATTGCTGGTAGCGACTCTTGATCTTTGTTCTGTTTATGTTTTTCTATATTTGTTTTAGCTCCTTTAACAGCCTCTTCTCTTTTTTGAGGATATGACGCAAGTTCTGCTTTAACTTTTTTTGCAGCTTCCAATGCCACTTGCTCTTTTAAAGCTTCTCCACTTTTATTGTATATTAACCTTGGATTATGATCTTTTTGCTTTTGCAATGATATAAGGCAGTGGGTTAATCTCTTGTCTATTGGATGGGTCATCATAGTTTAAATATGCAACAAGCTGTTTTGAAATCGGATCAGTCATTTCCAAAGTAATTTCTTCTCCAAATGCTTGGAATTTTTCAGTTAATGGTCCTTCGGTTTCATTTTCAGATCTTTCCGTTAGTTTTTTTACAATTCTTCGGTATTCTTTCCACTCCGGTGTGATAAGACTTAACTTTTCTCTATTTTCTTCTTCTATGTCGAATCTTTCTTTGCCACTTTTAACCATAGCTTCCTGAATCTTATCAATGTTTTCGTCAAAATCCGGAGTCTGTTGGACTGTTTCATTGGCTAAGTAAATAAATCTTTTTGATTTGAACATGTTTATCAAATTAAATCTCTTAATTTTAACATATTTTTTGACATTTTTCCAGTATTAGATAGAATACCAACGCTAAAAATATTTAATTATAAAAGAAATTTGTCTGAAGTTTTATTAATTGAAATCGCTCAACAGTGTAACGTCTCAGTTAGAGATATTCATTTCGCCGCTAAGGAACTTGGTCAAGACCTTTCTCCCACGGCTAAATCAGTGGACTCTAAAATTGCCAAAACATTAGTTGATCATTTTCAAAACAAAGAGGTTGAAGCCCCAATAAAAAAGGTGAAAGTTACAAAACCTTCAGCCAAGAAAATTGATGTTAGTAAACCAAAGCCCAAAATTTCTGATAATGTTTCCAAGGATCAAGAAAAGAAAAAAGAAAAATCCAGAAAACCGGCTTTTGTTGTGATTGAAAAAAAGGAAAGGCCAATAGATAAAGTGCAAAATAAGGATTCTAAAGCTCAGCCCAAAGAAGAAAAAAAGACTAAGAAAGTTTTTGAAAATAGACAAACTCCTTCAACTTCATCTAATAATAAAAAAAATAGAGTAGAAAAACTTTCAAAGAAACAACAAAGAATTAAGGAAAAACAAGAAAAACGTGCATTGGAGGCTATGGAAGGTGAGAAAAAAGAAAAGAAGAAAAGAAAGAAAGTTATAGAAAAGCGTGATACTACAATTTCTGATGAGTTACTCGGGATTGATAAAAACGGACAACCCAGAAATACGGCGGAAATTTATGATGAGTACTTTAGCGAGGAAAGAGAAAGAGAAATCGTTCATACTCAAAGAAAAAAAACTGCAGGTAAGGACAATGTTAAAAAAGCACCAACAATCAGTCATACAGTTAAATATGATCCGAATCGAATAGTGGAAATTCCTGATGTGATAAGTGTCAAAGAATTTGCTGAAAAAACGGGTTTAGGAGCTGCTAAAATCATTGGTGAATTGATGAAGAACGGTATTTTGGCAAATATCAATCAACAAATTGATTTTGAGACAGCTTTGATTATTTCTGGTGATCTTAACGTCAAAATCAAAAAGAAACAAAGTGCCGGATCCGCAGAAGACTTGATGAAGGGAAACTTGCAATCATTAATGGCTGAGTCAGATGATTCAGTGCTTGTGGAAAGACCACCTATTGTTGTTGTGATGGGACATGTTGATCATGGAAAAACCAAGCTCTTGGATTCAATTAGGAAAACAGATGTTGTAGCGGGTGAATCAGGAGGAATAACACAGCATATAGCGGCCTATCAAGTCGAGCAAAATGGAAAGAAAATTACTTTTATAGATACACCCGGGCACGAAGCATTTACGCAAATGAGAGCAAGAGGAGCAAAAGTAACAGATATTGCGATTTTGGTAGTTGCTGCTGACGAAGGAGTCAAACCTCAAACAATCGAAGCTTTACAACATGCCAAAGATGCCGGCGTGCCATTAATTGTAGCAATAACTAAAATTGACAAACCAAATGCGGATGTCGACAGAGTTAAGGGTGAATTGGTTCAGTATGATCTAACGCCTGAGGATTGGGGAGGTAAAACTATAATGGTTCCGGTTTCCGCAATGACAAAAGAAGGATTGCCAGAGCTTCTTGATATGATTCTACTGTTGGCTGAAATGGAAAAATTAACGGCTAACTATGACAGAGATGCGATTGGAACAGTTATAGAATCTCATCTTGATCCAAGTTTAGGTCATGTGGCAACGATAATTATTAATACCGGCACATTGCATTTGACGGACAATGTGGTAATTGGTGAAGGATATGGAAGAATCAAAGTTTTAAGAGATCACTATGGTAAAAAAATTACTGCCGCAGGGCCATCTACTCCGGTTCTAATAGCAGGTTTATCTGAAGAAACTCAATCAGGTGATATCTTGCAAGCTGTTAATGATGAAAAAACAGCTCGACAAAAAGCTATCAGCATTAAACATTTGAAGGACGCTCAACAAAGAGAAAGAGGTGTCGGAGAAATCATGTCTGCTTTGAGTTCGGGGCAAATAAAACAGTTAAAACTTGTTTTGAAAGCTGATACGCAAGGTAGTTTGGAAGCAATCAAGCAATCAATCAATGAAATCAAGAATGATGATGTGGGAGTAAAAATAATTTTGTCCGGTGTTGGTGATATATCTGAGTCTGACGTGATGATGGCTGCCGCATCAGGAGGTATTGTGATCGGTTTTCATGTAAAAGAAACTTTAAATGCACTGAATGTTGCAGAAAAAGAAAATGTTGAAGTTTTGCATTATGATATTATCTATAAATTACTGGATGACATCAAAAAAATATTAACCGGTATGCTAGAACCTGAATTTAAAGAAGTAGTTCAAGGTCATTTGGATGTTAAAGCAATTTTTTATAGTAAGAAGAAAGAAACCATTGTCGGGTGCCAAGTGACAGATGGATTTGTTAAAAAGGATTCCAAAATCAGATTAATCAGAAATGGTGAAATAATAGGTGAAATAAAAATTGATTCATTACAAAAAAATCAGGATACAGTACATGAAGTTAAAGAAGGAAGTGAATGCGGACTAAAGGTAAAGGGTGCAATTAAACCTGAAGAAGGCGATATACTTGAGTCATATACAATTGAAAAAACTATTAGAACACTTTAGACAAATGCAAAAATTTGAAAAAATCAAAATTCCGACATTTTCTGATGACAGGGGCGATTTGAGTGTGCTGGAGTTTAGAAATTTTTTTAATTGGACGCCAGAAAGATTGTATTATGTAACAGGAACAAAAAAAGCTCGGGGCGGACATTGTGTTAAAGGTGAAAAAAAAATATATTTAATGATGCAAGGAAGTTGCTCTGCAAAAATATATGATGGTGCCAATTGGTATGAAATTGAATTAAACGGTCCTGATGACGCATTAATATTTCATGATGAGCTATGGAGAGAATTTGAAAACTTTAGTGAAAATGCAGTGATGGCGGCAATTTGTAATGCAAAATACGATAAAAATCTTTATATTACAGATTTAAAAGATTATCAAAACTACATCAACAATAAATAGTATGAAGAAAATTTTAATAACCGGTGGTGCGGGGTTTATTGGCTCTAATTATGCTCATTTCGTTAGCAGAGTTCATCCAGAATATCAAATCGTTGTCTTGGATAAGCTAACTTATGCGGGAAATCTTGATAATATAAAAACTTTAATTGAGGAAGAAAAAATAAAGTTTATCGAGGGTGACATTGCCAATTCTTCATTTGTTGCAAAATTGTTTACTCAGGAAAAGTTTGATTATGTCGTTAACTTTGCGGCTGAAACACATGTAGACAGAAGTATATTGGATCCCGGAGTTTTTGTGGACACAAATATCGTTGGAACTCAGAATTTATTATTAGCTTCTAAAGATAATGAAGTTGAAAGATATCATCAAATTTCAACAGATGAAGTTTATGGCGACTTAGGTGATACTATTGGAACATTTTTTACTGAAAATACCGCTCTTGACCCAAACCCACCATATGCGGCGGCGAAAGCTTCGGCCGATTTGTTGGTTCTTTCTTATCAAAGAACTTTTGGCTTAAACGCTACAATAAGTCGATGTTCAAACAATTACGGTCCATTTCAATTTCCGGAAAAATTGATTCCTTTTTTCTTCAGCTTAGCCAGCGAAGGAAAAAAACTACCGGTCTATGGAGACGGATTAAACGTTAGAGATTGGATTTATGTTGAAGATCATTGCGAAGCTGTTGACTTAATTTTGCATTCAGAACATCCTGGTGAAGTTTTTAACATTGGAAGCAATAATGAAAAGACTAATTTAGAGGTTGCTGAAGAAATATTAAAGTTTTGTGGACAAGATGAAAACTTAATTACTTTTGTAGAAGATAGAAAGGCTCATGATAGAAAATACGCAATTGATCCGTCTAAAATGTTAAAAACATTTAATTGGAAGGCAAAAGTGGATTTTAAAACCGGAATTGAAAAAACATTTACTTGGTATAAGAATAATCAAGAATGGGTAAAGAATATTCAAGGTAAAGTTTTAATAGCGGATAGTGATACAAACAGACAAGCAACAAGTTTGGATAATTAATTTAATAAAATGCGATATTCACATTATTTTACACATACTTTTAAAAATCCTCCTGCTGAAGCTGACACTGCAAATGCTAAATATTTAATACAAGGTGGCTTTGTCAGTCAATTGTCGGCGGGTATTTATACATTCTTGCCACTTGGTCTCAGAGTTATGCATAAAGTTATGAAAATAATCAGAGAAGAAATGAATGCCATTGGCGGACAAGAAATAATAATGCCAGCGTTGCATCCCTCAGAAAATTGGAATACAACAGGAAGAGATGTGACATGTGCAGATATTTTGTATAGAACGGAAGGCCATGGTGGTAAAGTTTTTTATTTGGGTCAAACACATGAAGAAATAGTTACACCTCTAGTAAAACAATTTGTTAACTCATATAAAGATCTTCCTTTAGCTGCTTATCAAATACAAAACAAATTTAGAAATGAACCTCGTGCAAAATCAGGAATTTTAAGAGGTAGGGAGTTTTGTATGAAAGACATGTATAGTTTTCATGCTGATGAGGCTGATTTGGACAGATTTTATCAGTTGGTTATAGAGGCTTATTTGAAGGTTTTTGAAAGATGTGGTCTGGAAGCGTATGTTGTTAAAGCATCCGGCGGTTCATTCAGTGATAAAGAATCAGATGAATTTCAAGTATTAACCGATGCCGGCGAAGACATTATTTATTATGATAAGAAAACTAAAAGAGGATATAATGAAGAAGTTTCCAATGAACATTCAGGTGAAAATTTAATTAAAGGAAAAGCGGTTGAGGCCGGTAATATTTTCAAACTCGGCACAAAATTTTCTGAAGACTTTGGTCTTTATTATATGGATGAGCATGGTAATAAAAAACCTGTAATCATGGGCTGTCATGGAATTGGTATTTCTAGATTGGTGGGGACAATAGTTGAGGCTAATCATGATGAAAAGGGAATCATATGGCCTGCCAATGTAGCACCATATCATGTTCATTTGCTTACTTTGGGAAACTCTGAAGATGTCATGCAAGCTGCTGATAAGCTTTATCAAAAACTTTTACATAATAATGTCGAAGTGCTATGGGATGATAGAGATGAAAGAGCAGGTGCAAAATTTAATGATGCCGATTTAATTGGAATTCCAAATAGAATCGTTTTAAGTGAAAGAACGCTCAATCAAAATCAAGTTGAATTTAAACTGAGATCTTCGGATCAAGTCAAAATGATAGACCTTGATAAAATCATCGAAGAATTAATATTCTAAAATGCAAAAAGTCTTAATACTTGGGAATAAAGGCATGTTGGGGTCTGAATTAATGAAGGAATTCGAAGAGTATGATGTTGTGGGATTGGACAAAGATGATGTTGATATATCCAGTGAAGAAAGGCTCAGAGGTGCTATTATGATGCATCAGCCGGAGATTATTATTAACTCGGCAGCTTTTACGGATGTAGCATTGGCTGAAGAAAAACCACATGTAGCTAATGAAATAAACGGCAATGCCGTTGGTATTTTAGCTAAATTAGCTAGAGAATACAGTATTTTACTTGTTCATTTCAGCACTGATTTTGTGTTTAACGGCGAACATAGAGATGGATATTCAGAGGATTCCATGCCGTCCCCTATTAATGCTTATGGTAGAAGTAAACTGCTTGGCGAAAACCTTTTGCTAGATGAAATGGAGCTAGAAAGAGAGGGTCTGGAGGAAGGTAAGTATTTTCTGATAAGAACTTCTTATTTGTTTGGCAAGTTTGGAGAAAATATTATTAAAAAATTTATTAAGAGGCTATTGTCAGGGCAAGATGTGAATGCTGTTTCCGATCAATACATTACTTTGACATACGCCAAAGATTTGGCAAAACAACTACGATGGTTAATTGAATCCAAAGAATATGAAAGTGGTATTTATCATATTACAAACGAAGGCGAATTAAGCTTTCTAAATTTGGCTAATTTTTTAAAAACACAGCTAGGAAGTACAAATGAAATTTCAGAGCTCAAGCTGGAAGAATTTGAATCTAATGTCAAAAGACCACAATATTCCGTGCTTCAAAATAATAAAATACCCGCTTTAAGAACTTGGCAAGAGGCTTTGGCAGATTATCTTGAGTAATATTCTATTTATGTTTATGCTAATCAAGATTAAATACAAATAATGAAAGGAATAATATTGGCAGGTGGCGCTGGTACCAGACTACATCCAATCACTAAAGCTATAAGTAAGCAGCTGATGCCTATTTATGACAAGCCGATGATTTATTATCCTCTTTCAACTTTGATAAGTGCGGGAATTTCAGAAATATTAATTATTACCACACCCGACGATTTAGCAAATTTCAAGAGACTTCTTGGTAATGGTTCGCAGTTTGGCTGCAAATTCAGTTACGCTGTTCAATATCAGCCCAAGGGCTTGGCTGAAGCATTTATCATTGGTGAGGAATTCATAGGATCTGACAAAGTCTGCTTAATTTTAGGAGATAATCTTTTTTATGGTGCTGGTATGAATAATCTTTTAAAAAGCAGTTTAAACCCGGACGGTGGTATTGTTTTTGCTTATCATGTAGCAGATGCTGAAAGATATGGCGTGGTTGAATTTAATTCAAAACATGAAGCAATATCTATTGAAGAAAAACCTAAACATCCAAAGTCCAGCTTTGCAATTCCTGGAATTTATTTTTACGATAATAATGTAGTTAAAATAGCAAAAAATGTTAAACCATCAAAAAGACTGGAATATGAAATAACAGATGTTAATGTTGAATATTTAAAACAAGGACGCTTAAAAGTGCAAATCATGGATAGAGGTATTGCTTGGCTGGACACAGGCACATTTGAATCAATGAATGATGCCTCGGACTTTGTGCATGCAATTGAAAAACGACAAGGTATAAAAATTGGTTGCGTTGAGGAAGCTGCTTACAATGCAAAGTTAATAAATCGTAATGAATTAATTAAATTGGCAGAATCACTTCAAAAAAGTGGGTATGGACAATATTTACTCAATTTAATTGAAAAAGAAACATTGCTGGAAAGAGTGCATGGTAAGCTTAAAAATACTAGAAAAAAATCAACAAAAAAAACTGTTAAATAGTGAAAAGGGCGTGGCTCGCTTGCGCGGCCACGCCCTCTGTTTTCGAAAACTGTCTTTTTAACCTCCTTTGTTTGTTACTGGCTGATCACGTAGTCGGCCTGCTTCCAGAGGATAATCTCCTCGGTGCAGACCTGACTGACGTACTGCAACCCGCCCTTGACAAACTCCGGCGCTGGCAGCCCAGCGTCGGTGACATCGCAAACGGTGCTATCGAGGCATTCGAGAGCCTGAGTCGCCACGTCCAGCCTGACTGATGCCGGCCCATCCGGTACTTCCACACGATAGACATAGGTCATCGAGGAGAAGTCTAGATAGGAGTGACCATTCATGATGGCCGCACCATAGACTGGCTTGCAGGGTAGCGTCGGCTCCCCACTCGTCACCGTTTCGAGCTCTTTCAGTGCTACAGCCTGACCCGTGAGGGTCCCGTCAGCGGTGACAACTCTCGACCCTTCGAAAAGGGTTGAGTTGCCATGCTCGTCCTTAGCCAGGACGTGTACTGAAGCTGAGCCGCAGCCATTGTCGAAGGCGGCAAATTGGGCCTCGGCAAGGCCACTGACACATTCTGCTGGTTCGGCCTCGGGTTCGGGTGGGTCTTGCTGTGGAGTCGAGTCCGGCTCATAGGCCGGCGTTTCTCCCGAGTCGGAACCACCATTGTTGTCCGGTGAGTCGCCTGTGCTCCCGCCGCTTTCGGCTCTGGAGCCTCCAGTTGTGTCGGATCCACCGCTTTCGCCGGCGCTCCCTCCTCCTGCACCGTCCGGATAGATGGGCGCAGGATCGCTATCGCCACAGGCGACGAAGAAAAGTGTGGCGATGACGATGAGGCATAGCTTGATGTTGGTCATTATGATCTCCTCCCCCTTTCCGGGGTTACTTTTGTTACCCCT
>WJLA01000072.1 GCA_014728765.1 Candidatus Peregrinibacteria bacterium | reverse complement strand
ATATGATACCGATTATAAAAATGCCGAAGGGCGTACAGAATCCGATCTTGTTTCTTTCCCATATTTGATTTCGATTAAAGATGAATTTACCAAACACTATTTGAAGGCAATCAATGATGCTGTTGAAAAAAGAATTGATAATTATGTGAAGCAATTGGCTTATGATATCGAACTTATTAAGGGGGCCAGACTTTCCGGATATGCAGTATTGGATTCTGATTATTTGAGTGAACAGGGATTTTCCACATTTTCAGACCGTGAAATTCGCTTGAATGATATTTCATTTATAAATTTTGGATATGAAAATGAAGAAGCTGTTTATTTTGATGAAATTGAAGAATTCGAATTTGATGAAGATGATGACACTATAGGAGAAAAAATTATTGCTTTTGAACAGTTTAAAGATCGTGTTTTTGAACATAATCCCGCTGCTTTTGTTGATGAAGATACAAGAGTTTTGGTAAACGGGAAAACGATGGAAACCATTGATAATGTACAGCAATGCAGTCTTTATAGAGGATCAAGAGGAGGTCAACCGCATAGTCAAACCGTTATCGCCAGTACTGTTTATGACAATAGTGCAAATTTAAATAAAAGCCAGCCACCAAGCTTTCCTGAAAGCTGGCAAAATGCCAGTGATGACTTTTTGATTGGAACAGAAGATAATGAATATAAAGGAGCCATGTGGAGATGGTATAATCGTCCCAGTGGAAGTGCTCCCGATAACATGTATGATTATTTGCAAAAGCAAAGGGAATTAAATGAAGCTTACGCAGGATGTTTCAGTGAAAATAAAAAGTTTGACTATCGATGTTTTCCATTTGTCGCTACTCGATATATCTTCTCGCTTGGCGGTGGAAAAGAGGTAAATAATATCCCGTCAGATGCGACTACTTTCAGAGCTTGCTACGACTTGAAAGAGAAAGAGGGCTATGACTCCTATGCTTTTGATGTGAAGTTTTATTTAAGTCAAGTGGGTAAAACGGCAATACCTGAACAAAAAGCTGAGTTGGATGCATTGATTCCAAGTGCTGCCGAAGCATATAGAAAACCTAGAGATATAAAACTCTTGGACTTTGACTCAGAAAAACCTGTTTATTATTACAGATCGGGATTGAATCCTTCCAACCCTTTAAATTTTGGATCGGTTCCACAAAACGCTCGGAGAATAAGTGCCTTTGTTTTGGATAATCTAGAAGAATCAGATTTATATGAAAATTTTGAAATTACGCTTGAGGATATTTTAAGAAACTACTATGCAGGCGATAACATCGATAACAATCAGGATGAAGAAGAGTTAATTGACGAGCCTGCAGAAGCTAATATTCAGCTATTTGCCATTGATTCAAACGGAAATCCGAATTGGAATCAGATAGGAGATATTTTGCTATCAAATGAAAGATTAAATTTGAATTCTTCAATACCGGAAAATCAGCCACTGCAATTCGGTGAAGATGTTATTGAAGGGGTTGAAGAATTAGTGCTAAGAGTTCATGTAGTGCCCGGGCCCACCATAGAATCGATAGTTTATCATAAAGAGCCGACAGCGGACACTATTCAACAACAAACATATGAAATTGCCAGAGACGCAAATGGAAACCTGCTTGTGGACTCATCTTTGACTCCGCTACAAAGAAAAGTACAAGGAAAATATTTGCCTGTACAAAAAACAGACAATAATGGTAATCCGATTTTTGACTCAAATGGAGAGCCGGTCTATGTGATAACACAAGATGCGGAAAGCATTCCTATAGATAACCCAAGGCATGTTTCTTTTTTGGACAGTGAAGGTGAATTAAGAAAAATTTATTATCCTAATATTTATGATGCTGACAATATTAATGAATACATTCAAGAACTGGAAGACCTGGAAGAAGAATTGGTGGGCATTTCAAAAAACCCACTTAAAGATCAGGGCTTGGAAGTCAATGGCTATCTGACTGCAGCAATCAATGATCAAATTGAAGATGACATCATGAATACCGAGCTCGATGAAATATCAATAGTTTCTGAAGCAAAAGCGAATGATGCTTTGAACTGGAAAGGTATGGATATTGATGAAAAACATACCTATTCATTTGAAAGATTTTTAGGAACAGGTTTTAACCCATATGCTTCCAGGGCTGAAGCCAGCGGATATGAAGTTTTGTATTTAAATTCAAACGGGAATGCAAATTCTCTCTCAATGAGATTCAATAAGGATATTCCTGAACCAAAACTGGAACCTGAAGGGTCCGGAATCAGTTGTTCAAATCCAACTTTTGCCAACAGCCCGAGGTGTCAGGAAGAAAATGATCAAACAGCTCCCGCCGGGATAGCTCCATCCACTCCCGATGCCATGGTAACTCCATCAGGATCTGCATCCGGATCATCACAAACTCAAAAACCTGATTTGACTCCCGTTTTTATCACAGAATGGTTTGTGGAACTGCAGGAGTGGGCTGATGAAACTGCCGAAATTTTGACTTTTAGAAATGGTGTCAATGCTTGTCCGGTAGGTGGTTTTGTTCATCTTGATGATGATGTCGGATTTAGAGGTGTTGAAGAACAATCAGCGTATGATGCGGCAAATCTGAATTTGGATAATTTATTATACAGACCCGCGTTAACGGAAGACGGAGTACCTGTAGGTGCCGCTGACACAAATTCATTAAGATTGAGTATTGCCGGTAATGCTAAAAGCACGGTAAGAGCCGGTTATAATGAGCAAATTGACTTGTTGGTGGAGGCCTTGGATGAAGATGATCAGCTGAATTTGGCAGATAATAACTCTGAAGTTGTTCTGGATTTTGATGAAAACATTTTTGACCATGTGACCACGGAGCAAGTTCAACTATCAAATGGAAAAGCCGAATTCACTTTATCTTCAACAGAAAATCCGGGGAGGACTTTAGTGACAGCGCGAACAGTGACAGTGCCCAGCGCCGAGAGTAATTCAGTCAGCTTGGAAGCAAGTGCCAGAAACATCAGAATCAATACTTTTAATAGATATGTTACTTATCAATTACAAGAACAAGGTGCCGAAGGGTATACTATCTTTGATCAAGGAAGACAAATAGCAGAAGTAAATCCTGAAACCGGACGAATTAATATATTGGTTGGAGGTTATGAAGTTAGAGTGCTACCTGCATTTGGAGACAGGCCGACAAGACTTGCCGTGATCAGAATTTCAGACGAAGAAGTGTTAGCTGTTTTATATTTCGTGCCCGAAACTGATCAACAGATTCAAGTTGTTTCAAAAAATACGGATTTTTCCGAACAAACGGATTTAGTCAAAGGAGTACAGATTAAAGATTTGGATTCAGGAGATGATTTTGGTTTGCAGCAAATTGGTAATGATAGTGAAATGTCCGGTAATTATTATATTAAAGAAGGAGAAGAAAAAGTCGGTTTAATAGATAAAAATGGAAATGTTTTCGTGACTGAGAGGATTAAATTAAGTCAAAAAGAAGCGGCATCAGATGATGAGCCAATTGTTTTGACTATTCAAAATTCTGCCGGGGAAAATTTATTTGAATTTTTGATAGGTGTGGAATTTGAAGTTATTGAAAAAGTTCCGAGAATCGAAATAGAAAACTATTTTGAATGGAAATTGGTCAAATCAAACATTAATTATTTAACTGCTTGGTTTAAATTTATAAAAACGGCTCATGCTCAGGATAATTTAATTATCGATTTGGATAAAGACGGTTTGAATGATTTGGAAGAAAGAATAATTGGCACAGACAGGTTAAGCGCCGATACCAATAATGATGGCGTGAGTGATTTGGAATCGATAGAACAAAATATCAATCCTATAACCGGAGAACAGCTTTTTGCCGACGTGGAGCAGAATGATATCGGTTTTGAGGAAATTGTAAATTT
>WJLA01000071.1 GCA_014728765.1 Candidatus Peregrinibacteria bacterium | reverse complement strand
CTTTCAAACTTTCAAAGTATTGGTCAATCACTTCTTGAGGAGGCATAACTTCAGCGGGAGAAAAGGTTTTAATTTGATCAACCGGTCTGTTTTCTTGGGAGATAGCTTGATTCTGAACAGGAGTAATTTCCGGAGCATCAAAAATAACACTCAAATTGGAAAAGTTTGCAGCAACCAAAGCAACAACCGCCAATGTCGGAACAGCCGCAATCAAATATTTCCACTTAGCAAAAAAATCAGCAAATTCAAAAACTCCTCCCTCTTCAGAGTTTTTAGACCTTTTAATCAACTCTTCTCGCAAAGAATCCTGAAATTTTTTGGGCACCTCAATATTCTCAGCTTTTTTCACAACTTTCAGCTGAGCGATTATATCCGCGAAATATTTATCTCCTCCATTATTCATTGCTTTTCATTATATTCTTTAATTTTTTTAATGCTCTATACAATTTAACACCTACATTGTTAGCACTTATCCCCATTATTTGAGCAATTTCAATATTTGTTACTTCTTCAAAATATTTAAGTCTGATTATTTCTTTATTCTCATAATCCATTCCTTCCAGAGCCGTCATAATTTCAATTTTATTTTCCGCAACTTCAACATTCTCTTGCACATCTTCCCTAGCTTTCAATTCAGCAATTTCATCCAAATCGATTTTTTTCGCTTTACTGTTTTGTCTATACCATTTCAAAACATTATTATGCGCAATTTTGTAAAGCCATGAAGAAAACGGAAAACCTCTAAAAGTATAACCATTCAAATGACTCAAAGCGTCAAAGAAAGTCTGACTAACCAAATCCTCGGTTGTATCAACATCATTAACCCTTCTAAAAATATATCTATAAATCTGTTCCACATATCTGTCATAAACTTCAGCAAAAAGTTTTGGATCTTGCTTTGCGGCTTCAATTAGCTGTCTTTCTTTTTCTAATTCTGTACCCATATACAAATTTAAGACATTTTAATACACCACAAAAGCACTGTTGTCAACCAAGGCTCATTCTATTTCTCAATTTTCTCATTATTAATACCGATAATAATGCACTTCTTATAATCCTAAGCTTGATCATCTATTACATTCGGTTATATTAAAGTTACCAATAATCATTATCAAATGTTTGAACAATACGAATACGTCCTGCAAGACCCGGAAGCACTCGGTCAAATCATCGGAGCTTCTATAGGAGTAATAGGTCTTTTCATCGGCACATTTATCACTATAATAATTTCACTTTTAACAAGACAACTTGATATTCGCCGTGAAGAAAAAAAAGAAGAAATATATTTAAGAAGAGATAAAAAGGAAAAAGAGTTTTCCATTAAAAGAGAGGTCTACACTAAATTCATTGCAGAACTTGCGGCGCTGGAAAACTTCATTTCAAATCAAGGAAATCACGAATTAAACATAAAAAGTTTAGAAAAATTCAAAACTGAATGGAATAAAACCGAAATCAAAGTTGATTTGATAGCTCCACCTCCTGTCAAAGAATTGAAAGAAAAACTTCAAAATGAGTTGTTTGAAATGGCTGAAAACAAATTCGCCGACAAATCATCAGGATTATCTGAAGAATACACAACTAACCGTGATAACCTTTTGCAAGCAATTCGTGAAGATATGGAAATCAACTAAAATGCTCAAAAAAACCATCTTAACATTATGTTTTATATTAATTTTTTCTGGCAACACACTGCTTGCACAAGAGTTTTATCAAGCACAACCAATTGAGATTTATAATTCTGAAAAAACTTTTCTGGAACCAATTTACACAATTGATCCAGCATTAATTGATGAAGTAAGATCAACTGAAAACACCACCGAAACTCCTCAAGAAACTACTCCTGAATCACCCACTGAAAGAATACCCGAACAAGAAAACACCACCGAAACTCCTCAAGATGCCATTCCTGATAGAGTCTTCGAAATTAATTTTGAAAAAAAACCGGCTCCTCAAGCCATCATTCCAATACTACCAATACTTCTTTTCTTAACTGTATTAACTGGTAGTATCATTAGTTTTTCGATATTCGTTTTCTTGAATCGTCCAAATCAAAACTACCAAAGAAAAAAAAATAATTTTATCACTAATCAAAAGTTTAAAAATAAAACTCAAAACGCTCGACAAGATACATATTTAAAAGCTTCTGAAGAATATTTAATCAACAAATCCATCTCCAATAAAACCAAAGCCGAGCTTGAATTATTAGGAACACCTGAAATAAGAAAAAATTTGAATCAACCTGAAAAAGTTATTCAACAAATAAAAAAAGAACTTAATCATCACCTTTAATAGGCTTTCTCATGGCCTTTATTTCACTGCGCTGGTGTTTTTCTTTTAACATTTTCTCTTTTGCTTTTTTAGATCTGCGTTTCTTTTGCTTTTTAATTTTATATTTTCTTTGAGCCTCCAGCGACAAAAAACCCTTGAATCTTTCTTCTATTTTCTTAATCAAAAGCTTATAAGCTGTAATTCTATTTTTGTTTTGCTCTCGATGTTTTTGACATTTAACCTCAATACCGGTTGGAGAATGTCTTAACAAAACACAAGAAGAAGTTTTATTGATCTTTTGCCCTCCTGAACCACTGCCACGAACAAATTTTTCCGATATATCACTAGGAAAAATTTCCAGCTCTTCAGCTATTTTCATCAAATAATCTGGTAATTCCACCGGAAATTCTTTCATAACTTTCATTATACTTTGGTGGACCCCAAAAGCTATTAACTTTTGAACGCAAAGCGTCTAGTGTCAATTCACTAAAGGCCCTCATTACTAGACGCCAGTTTATTGCAGTTTTTATTGCTTTGCAAGATTATTT
>WJLA01000070.1 GCA_014728765.1 Candidatus Peregrinibacteria bacterium | reverse complement strand
GTTTGAAGGGGTTGCGGGGTTTGAAGGGGTTGCGGGGTTTTCGTTTTGGTTTTGTTTTTTTTGATAAGCCTCTTGAAGCCATCCCGCTCCACCGGAATTGATTGTTTGAAGAGGATTGACTGAAGGTAAATTTTCCTTTGTAGCGGGATTAGATTGGTTTTGTGCCACAACCTGATTTGTTTGATTTGAATTAATGTTTTTTGGTTGTTCCATTTGGTTCATTGCATTTTCAACTGTTTCATCATCATTGCCGTCATCTCTAAATTTGTTTAAATCTTCAAATACATTTTCTGCAAGATATCCACCTTGTTGTTTGGGTAAATTTTCTTCAGCTTGATAAATGGTTCGGCTTGGAAATGCAAAACTTACACCATGATTTCTAAATTCTTCAGTTACATAAGAAATCAATTTATGTTTGGTTGGACCGTATTTTTTTGTTTCTGAATCAACCCAGACGGATATTCTGATGTCTATTGAAGAATCACTCCAAGCAGCAAGTCGGATTTTAGGGCTAGGACTTTCAACTACATATTCAATTTGTGAAATTGCTTTTTTAATACAACTAATAGCCAAGTTAAGATCAGTATGATACTCAACTCCAACCACCATTTTGATTTTTCTATATGGATTTCCCCATAAATTAATAACTTTGTTTTTAAACAATTCAGCATTTGGAACAATTACTTTGGTGCCGTCAAATGATTTGATAATTGTTGCTCTTGTTTGTATTTCCACTACTTTACCAACAGTTCCGTTGATTTTGATACTATCTCCAATTTTAAAATGCTTTGCACCCAAAATCATCATTCCCGCAATCAAATTCATAATCAAATCTTTCATGGCGAAACCAATACCAAAGGCACCGGCTGCCACGATAGGCGCAAGATCTATACCTACAAGACTTAAAGAAGCGGTAATACCGATAGTTAAAACTATTATATTCGCTCCCCTGCCCGCTATGATTTGCAGTTCTTTGTTTTCTTCATCATAACCTTGTTCCGCAAGCTTATTCTCAACAATGCCTCTGGCAATTTTCGCAACAACAAAAGTGACACCCAGAATAACAATTGCAGTAATATAAAGAGGAATTTGAGTGATGATGTATGAAACTATTTCTGCGATTTGGTTTTCTGTTCCATCAGCAACCTGCTGAGAGGTGTTTGACACTCCAGAGGTTATTTGCGCGTTAGCTATGGGTATATTGATGATTTTATCGAATAAACTCACTGTTTGTTTTCAAATATATCTTGATATTATAACAAATTTTGCCAGTTTTATCAATTGTATTTGTTTTATCTTTGTAAAAGCATGGGCAATAATAAGAATAACATTTAACACAATACACATGGGTCCAATAATTATTATAGGTGTAATAGGTATAATTTTAATACTTTCTTTTATAAGACAGGTTAATCAATATGAAAGAGGTATTGTTTTAACTATGGGTAAATATTCAAGTACTAAAATGCCCGGATGGAGATTGATCATTCCAATCTTTCAAACCATGAAAAAGGTTGATATTCGTATCAAAACCGTAGATGTGCCAGAGCAAGAGGCTATAACAAAGGATAATATTCCGGTCGGTATCAATGCAGTAATTTATTATCGTGTAATGAATCCGGAAAAGGCGGTTTTGGATGTGGAAAACTTTTATTATGCGGTAAGTCAGCTGGCACAGGTGACGATGAGAAATTTGGTAGGTGAAGTAAGCCTTGATGAGCTATTAAAAAATAGAGAAGATCTTTCAAACAAAATTCAGGAAATTGTTGATAAAACCACTGATCCTTGGGGAATAAAAGTTGATAGCGTTGATTTGAAGGATATTTTGATTCCAGCGGATCTAAAGAGAACTATTGCCAAAGAAGCTGAGGCGGAAAGAGAAAAAAGAGCTCAAATCATAAGATCAGAAGGAGAAATCCAATCAGCGCAAAATGTACGTGAAGCAGCTGACCTTCTGAATACTGCTCCCGGTGCTCTTCATATGAGAACTTTGCAGGCCATCAATGATCTTTCGTCAGATCAATCCAATACAACAATTTGGATGATGCCGATTGAGGTTTTAAGAGCAGTTGAATCAATCAAAGAAATGGCAGATAAGCATAAATAAAAGCACTTCAATATTCAGATATAAAAAGCTACTTGATAACTTAAGTAGCTTTTTTACTATTCAATAATAATTTCGATTAAAAACCGGATTTGATTGATTGCTCTACGAGATTTAAGTTTAATTTCATTAATGTTTTGAAATTCTTTGTTTTCTGTTCTTTCAATGTATAGCTTTGATACGGTAGATTCAATCGCATCAAGGTTTTTAAAAGTATCATTTTTCGTTCTATCGTCCCTGAATATGATATAATTCAATCGATTTCGCAATGTTACGAAAATTTTTCTTCTTTCGTTTTCGCCTATCGCCCATGATTCTCTGGAATCTGAATCAAGTGATTTTCTTGTTAAGCTGATGATGTTATTTTCAATCCAGCGACAATACAAATCGGAGATGTATTTTAGTGAATCTTCGTTGGAAAGTGTTTCAATATGCTGAGACATATCTTTAATGTCTTCAGCAAGTAGGTAAAATTTATTTTCTTCAACCATATAATTTTTAAACGGACAAAATATTATTTAATATTATGTCTGCGTTATCAATCAACTTTTCAGAAAATCAGCACCATCTTGATCTTCATCATATTGCTGTTCTTCAGCTTCTTGATTTTGATAGTTTTGAGTTTCAGCATAGTCCGAACCATAGGTGGTTCCTGCAGCGAGAAAATCTATTCCCCAATTGCTGTAATACCAATAATAAAACATAGGAAGTGCGGCTTGAAAAAAGCCAATAGTCATCCAAATTATTGGCAAAACCGCAAAAAGCAGAATAGTAGTGCTTTGCATCAATTGAAATAAAAACAAACATATCGCAGTAGCAACGAGAATAGCTGTAATAGCTGAATAGACTCCTAAAAGTGGATATTTTTGATCATTAACGATTTCCATGATTAATGAACTGGCCGTTGATACCAAAACAATTTGTAGTCCCGCGGCATAAGCGGTTATTTCCAAATTGGTAACGTTAGTTGTCAAATAAATCGGTGCGGTAAAGGCAAAAATAACTATATTGATTATAAAAATCTGATAAATGGATGATGAAATTTTTGGATATCTTTCTCTTTCAGTCAATTGTATTAAAAATGGAGACAATAGGCTGGAGATTAAAGTTGCTGAAAAAATCATACCCATCATGACCACCATAAAAATCGGATTAATTTGATCCGACTCAACAGCACCGGGCATTAAAACAGGCTGTAAAATTGCAGAAGCCAATAAAAACACAGCAAGTAGAACAAAAGCGCCTGCCGTTCCTCCTAGGAAGCCCAAAAATGTTTTTGCAACAAGAGTGAAAAAAGAAATTCTTCTCGGACCCGCTTGTGCGGAATCATATTGTTGATTAGAATTATTTTCCGGTGATTGATTGGAGTAAAAATTTTGAGGGTTTTGCGGAGGATTGTTTTGAATGTTTTGATATTGTTGCATTTTTTTGTTTTTTTGCGAGTTTTCAGATCAATTTGTTTCTTTCATTTTATCATAAAAAACTATAATTAGAAAGACCGATAAAGTGATAAAAGCATCTGCCAAATTAAAGACGGGCCACCATCCTATTGAAATATAATCAACTACATATCCGTAAATTAGTCTGTCTATCAGATTTCCCAGAGCCCCCGCAATCAACAATCCAATGATTATTTGAGTCAATGGCTTGTTTAAATTCAGTTTATAACTGAAGTAAATGATCAATGCCAATAATAAAACAATATTAGTCAAAATAAGCCATACACCACCAAAAGGAAGGCCGAATGCTATACCGAAGTTTTTTACAAAAACAAGTTTAAGCCAATCTGTAAAGATAATTGGGTCAGTCAAATTTTGAATAGCCATGCGCTTAATCAAAAAGTCTATAACTATACCTACAAGCGCGATATCAAAAATAATAAAATATTTGAGTAGTTTTTTCATAAAATCAATTTAGCTTTTGGCAGCTTGCTTTTCAAGCAGGCTTTTGTTAGTATCAGTTGGCTTAATTAAAGCATAAATGAACGCTGCAATAAAGAAGAAAAGAAAATCTAAAATCAAAACAAGAGGAGAAAAAAGAAGTGCGGATCCAATCTTGATGTTGGCAGTCGGTTTTTTGTTGATATTTGGATTAGTAATGATTACAAGTATCGGTGTACCAAAATCGATTCAATTATCTGCTCCGGATATTTTATATCCAAATTGTAGCGATGCAGAAGTGGATTGTTATTTGTTATTCAAAAATCATTTGATAAGATTGGTAATTGGGCTTGTGATGCTTTTGATTGTTTCTAAAATTCCTCATATTTTTTGGAAAAAAACAGCGATTTTTTGGTTCGCGGCAACTGTTATCGTGTTATTTTTGGTACTTTTTATGGGATCAAGTTACACAACATTCGCCAGATCTTGGTTAATAATATTTAATACTTCAATTCAACCTACCGAATTTGCAAAATTGGCTCTTATTTTTTATTTGGCAACTTGGATGGATAAAAAAAAGAATCAAATAGAAAGTTTTCAAGAGGGTTTTTTGCCATTCGTTGTAATATGCGGACTATTGATATTACCGGTGGTGTTGCAACCGGACTTGGGTTCCACTCTGGTAATTTCAGCGATAGCCGCAGTGATGTATTTTGTAGGCGGTGCAAATCTTAAGCATTTGGCTCTCGGTGCGTTCGTAGTAATAGTCGTTGGTACATTGATAATTTCCAATGTTTCTCATGTGCAGAAGCGAGTTTTATCTTTTGTGGACACCGGAGAGACTTGCAGTCAGGATTACTGTTGGCAATCTGAACAATCAAAAATTGCGATTGGATCGGGAGGTTTTTGGGGCAAGGGCCTTACTCAAGGAGTTCAAAAGTCTTATTGGTTGCCTCAAGCGACGGACGACTTTATTTTTGCGGCATCTGCCGAAGAATTGGGTTATTTGAGAAGCAGCTTGGTAATTATTGCTTATGCAGTAATCGCCTATCGAGGTTTTTTGATAGCAAAAGGAGCGAGAAGTCGTTTCGGAATGCTACTTGCCGCCGGAATAACCGCCTGGATTGTTTTCCAAGCATTTGTTAATCTGGCTGTAAATCTAGCATTAATGCCGGTAACAGGGATTACACTGCCATATGTCAGTTATGGCGGATCATCCTTGATTGCAACACTAATTGCTACCGGGGTTTTACTTCATATTTCTAAATTTTCAGATTATGAAAATAATTCTGTCAGGAGGGGGCACGGGAGGACATATAATACCAAATATATCCCTTCTTAAAAAACTGGAGAGCCATCAAATACTTTATATTGGTTCCGTAAAGGGTATGGAATCAAAACTCATTCCAGAACATGGTGTAAAATTTGAAGGAATTCAATGTGGAAAATTAAGACGTTATTTTTCATTGGAAAACTTTGTTGATTTTTTTAGAACGATCATAGGAATATGGCAAAGTTTTTGGAAAGTAAAAAAATTTAATCCGAAAGTTGTTTTTTGTAAGGGTGGATATGTTAGTTTGCCGGTTGCTATAGGAGCTTGGATTGCCAGAAAACCGGTAATTATACATGAATCTGATTTGGTTCCCGGTCTCGCCAATAGAATTGCCGCCAAATTTGCTTCTGTAATCTGTGTTTCTTTCAAAGAAAGTAAAAAATATTTGCGATCAGACAAAATTATTGTAACCGGAAATCCTGTTAGAGCCGAATTAGCTGATGGTAAACGTGATAAAGGATTAAAATTTGCAGGACTTGATGGGAAAAAACCGGTAATTTTAGTTATGGGCGGTAGCCAAGGTGCCGGATTTATTAACGAACTAATAGCAAAGGATTTCGATGAATTGGTTAAAAATTTTGAAATCATTCACCTTTGCGGACAAGGAAAAGTGAACAAAAACCTAAACAGTAAAAACTATTTTGTGGCTGAATTTGTTAAAAATGAAATGAAAGATTTATATGCGGCTGCCGATTTAATTGTGACCAGGGCGGGTGCAAACTCTTTGGCGGAAATTGAGTTTTTGGGAAAGCCTGCAATTCTGATACCATTGATAAAAGGATCAAGAGGTGACCAAGTCGGAAATGCCGAAGCTTTCGCTAATGAAAATCAAGTGGAAATAATCAAAGAAAATGTTTTTAAAGGCTCAATTATTGAAATTGCGGAAAAACTGATTAAAAGTAAAGGAAAACCAAAAAAAAGCGATGCGGCCGAAATAATTACCAATTTAATACTAAACTATGATCAATAAAATAGGTATAGACGGAAGATACTTAAATAAGCCTTTTACCGGAATTGGTAAATATACTTCATTTATCGTTTATTACCTTGCCAAAAACTTTCCGAATACCAATTTTGTTGTTGCAATGCCTGATTATCCAAATGAAAATATTTCTTCAAAATTCAAAGATCTTAAAAATGTTTATTTGATAAAGTTGAATGAGAATGCATTGCTTGAAAAAATATCGAAAGGACTATCGAAATCTTACTATGAAAGAAAAACTCTGAAAAAATTTTTTGAAGAACAGGCTTGTGATTCAGTTTTGATTCCATATCCTTCTTTGTATAGAGACAATGACAGAAAGGTTGTAATGACGGTGCATGATACTATTCCCTGGACAAACCAAGAATATAACCGAGGGCTTAAAAGTAAATTATATCATCAATCTACATTAAAAAACCTGAAGCATGTTGATCATATTTTAACAGTTTCCGAGACTTCAAAAAAAGATTTGGTGAGAAACTTTAAAATTAAAGAATCCAAGATCACGGTTACAAGCAATGCTTTTGAAAATGTTAATTATAGACAATTGGGGCTGCATGAAAGATTGCAGATTTTAAAGAAATATGAAGTAGATATCTCAAGGCCTTTTATTTTTTATATTGGTGGCTTTGATCCAAGAAAAAATGTTTCCAGACTCATCAAACTGCATCAGCGTCACCTCAGAAAAAAAGGATATAATTTGGTGCTTGGCGGTTGTAAAGTGCTGGGTAATAAATTTTATGACAGCATTGAAGACGCAAATAAGGCCAAAGATGTTTTTGTAACGGGCTTTATTGAAGAAGATGATATGTTGGCTTTTTTTATGGAAGCTAAAGCTTATATAACTTTAACCAAAGCTGAAGGTTTCAATATGCCTTTACTGGAGAGTATTACCAATCAATGTCTGACTTTTGTAAGTGATTTGGATGTGCATAGAGAAGTTGCTAAAGATTATGCGATATTTTTGGACTTGAAGTCATCGAATAAGAAGCTTTCCGAAGAAATTTTGAAAGTTCTTAAAAGTAAAAATTTATATGCTGACTGGAAATCCAAGCTTAAAAGATTTAAATCGCCATATAATGGGAATTACACAGCAGAAAAAACTTTTGATATTTTAAAATAAGTTTTAAAATTTAAATCATGAATTGGATGACAATATTAAATCTAGTCTTGGCAATCATCATATTATTGATAATTGGGTCATTAATGTATTTGAGATATGTCAAAAATTTAGATCAGGAATTGGATAAATCATGGTTTAAATTGCTTTTAAAAGTGAGAAAAAGATCAGATATGATTCCTCTGATTATTGAAAAATCGAAAATGCATTTCGAAAATATGAGTTTTAAAAACTTGTTGAAAAAAAGAGCGGAAGCAATGAACAATTCCAGATGTACCGGATCAAAAGTAAACGCGGAATTGGCATTATCGGAAGAGCTTAATAAGTTATTGAAAGAAATTGACAATGACAAATCGGCACAAAAGGATATTTTGCTTTTAAACATGAAAAAAGAATTGTTTAATCAAAGCGAATTAATTGAAATGGATTTGGAAAAATATAATGAAAAAGTTAGGTATTATAACAAACTTGTAAGTTCTAAATATTTACCGTTTTTGGTAAGTTTTTTGAAGTTGAGAAGAAGAAATATTTTTGAATTTGAAGCTTAATTTTGGCTTTCTGATTATGTTTTTATGCTTTTTGCAAAAAAAGTGTTGACGGTGAGTTTTCTCTCACCTATACTTGGGCTGTAAATAAAAATTCTTATGAACGAAATATTAACAGAAAAACAGGAGGCACTATTAAACTTTATTGAAGAATATCAAATGCAAAATGGTGGTTCTCCAACTATTCGTGAAATGAAAGAGTATTTCGGTGTCAGCTCAGATAATAGTATTTTAAAACACTTAAAAGCCTTGGAGGAGAAAGGTAAAATACTAAAAGAAGATGGAGCGAGAGGAATTAAAATGCTTAATTCTGTTAAAGATAAAATCAATCGTGGTTCGTTTTCTTTACCGCTACTAGGAACGGTTCCTGCCGGTAATCCGGTTCTTGCTGAAGAAAGCGTGGATGAAAGATTAAATATTGGAGAAGATTTGGTTTTTGATGTAAATTCTTCATTTTTACTGAAAGTTACCGGTGACAGTATGATTGATGTCGGGATATATAGTGATGATATTGTTGTTGTAGCTCAGAACCTAACTCCCAGGCTTGGAGATATTGTTGTGGCACTTGTGGATAATCAAAGCACTGTCAAAACTTATATGAATGATGGTGAAAGAGTTTACCTGAAACCAGAAAACAGTAACTATGAGAATATTTATCCTGAAAATGAATTGTGTATACAGGGTGTGGTGACCGGATTGATTCGATACTATAAACGTTAAAGAATACAGGTTTAATTGATTAAAAAACTGTAATAAAACTGCTTATTTGTTGTGCCCAAAAAAATAAATATTTAATTAACCCAATTATCATGATTAGAATAATAATAAAAACAATACCTCAAAACAGACTCTTTGATCCCATGCCTTTGCCAAAGAAGAAAAGAAAGTTTAATTCCTTTTCCAAGCCGAAGATAAACATGGTTACGACTCAGTTTAATCGTAAAATATCAAAAATTAACTAATTCTTAACCTTTAAAATAATGAATAAATCAGACTTAAAAAAAATATTGTCGCTATTAAGATCAAAAAATGAAAAAAAAATAACTATAAATCTTCAAGACCGGTATCCAAAAAAATCTCATATGAAATCTCAGGCGGCTTTAGATGACTTGCAGAGAGTGATGAGAATAAAACAATTGGAATTGTCTTTGAAAAAAATGAGTATTAACAGATCATTGGTTTAGGAGCATGATGAGCTGCCACTCTCTCTCTGAAAAAAGGACTCTTTAATGGGTCTTTTTTATTTGTCCATAGTTAGATTAAATCTCAAGCTGAATTATACAAATTTGATGTTTTTTTGAAATGTGTTTGGTTATTATGCGCATGATTGAAATCTAAAAATGTCGCTATGTCTTTGACACCTATGATGAAGCAGTATTTTGAAATAAAAAGTCGTAATCCGGATACGATTTTGTTTTTTAGATTAGGTGACTTTTATGAAATGTTTGATCAGGATGCTTTGATTGCTTCGGAAATATTGGGTATTGCTTTGACCTCAAGAAATAAAGGCGAAGGGAAAATCCCTATGTGCGGGATTCCTTTTCATGCGGCTGCCAATTATATCTCCAAGCTTACCAAAGCGGGCAAGAAAGTCGCTATTTGTGAACAAATGAGTGATCCTAATTTGCCTGGTATTGTGAAAAGAGATGTTGTTAAAACCATTACACCCGGGACGACACTTGATGATGGTTTTCTTGAGCAGAAGAAAGCTAATTATTTAGGGTCTATTGATCAACGAGATAGTCAATACAGTTTTTGTGGAGTTGATTTGAGTACAGGGAAAATCTGTGTAATCAGTGTGGATAGTAAAGCAGAGCTTATCAATATATTGGAAAAATATAAACCGATAGAAATAATTGCGAGCAATGATTTTTTAACAAGTAAAACCGGGGAATCCGTTCAAGAAATTTATCAACAATCACATTTTTTTGAATATGAATATCCGGGAGAATCATCAAAAATATGCGAAGATCACTTTGGTATTTTAGAATTTAACAGATTCAATTTTGAACAATCAGATTTAAGAATAAACTCACTTGCACGTGTGATTGATTACTTAAAAGAAACTCAAAAGAGCTCACTTGATCATCTAAAAACATTACAAGTTATTAATGCGGAAGAATTTATGCCTTTGGATGAATCAACCATTAAGAATCTGGAATTAACTGAATCTTCCAGAGAAAAAACTGTTGAAGGTTCTTTGCTGGGAATTTTAGATAAAACCGTAACCAATGCGGGTGGAAGATTGCTTAGGAAAATGTTACTCGAACCTCTTGTAAACCGAGCAAGTATTGAGGATAGATTAAGCGTAGTGGATTACTTTTTGAGCAATCAGGATTTGTTGCTTGATTCTCGACTAACTTTAAAAAATGTTGCAGATGTTGAAAGAATGATATCAAAATTGACTCTTAATAGCGGCAATGCCAGAGATTTGAGAGGATTTGTCAATTCTTTCAGAGCTATTAAAGAATTGAAAGGATTGTTTAATGAGAAGATGGAAAGTGATTACTTAAAAGTAATACTAGATAAAATCAGTTTGTTACCTGATTTGGTAGAAGAAATTGATAGAGCTATAGTAAATGAGCCTCCCATTTCAACAAAAGATGGAAATATGATTACTGACGGTTTTGATCATGATTTGGATTATTACAAAAATATCAGCAAAGATGCGAAAGGTGTGATTAATTCCATTCAAGCCAGAGAGATTGAAAGAACCGGTATCAATTCATTGAAAGTGAAATTTAACAAGGTTTTTGGTTACTATATTGAAGTATCCAAAAGTAATTTAAAACAAGTTCCGGAAGACTATGAAAGAAAGCAAACTTTGGTTAATGCTGAAAGATTCTCGACACAGGAACTTAAAGAATATGAAGAAAAAATTTTGGGCGCGGAGGAAAAAATTATTGCACTAGAAAATAAAATTTTTATTGATTTATGTGAGTTGGTATTAAAAAATGTAGAGACAATAAAAAATACTGTAAATGCAGTTGCTTCAATAGATGTCTTTGCAAATTTTGCGCTTGTGAGTTGGGAAAACAAATATGTAAAGCCTGAGCTTTCTGAAGAATATAATTTGGAGATTATTGGTGGAAGACATCCGGTCATAGAAAAACTTAACCCCACAGATAGTTTTATTTCAAATGATTTAAAATTGACCGATGAACAATTCCTGACGCTGATTACAGGACCTAATATGGGTGGTAAATCAACTTTTCTCAGACAGACAGCCTTGATTGTTTTAATGGCTCATTTAGGAATATTTGTTCCGGCCAAGTCAGCAAAAATACCAATTGTCGATAGAATTTTCACCAGAGTAGGCGCAAGTGATAATTTGGTCAAAGGTCAATCTACTTTTTGGGTGGAAATGGAAGAAGCCGCCTTAATACTTAATAAAGCTACGGAAAAAAGTTTGATTATTTTAGATGAGATAGGAAGAGGTACATCTACTTTTGATGGTTTAAGTATAGCATGGGGAATCATGGAATATCTTCATCAAAAAACCAAAGCTAAAACACTGTTTGCAAGTCATTATCACGAATTGATAAATTTAGCGACTTCTTTAGCAAATGCAAAAAATTGCTCGGTTATGGTTGAAGAAAAATCGAATGAAATTATCTTTTTGTATAAAATTGCAGAGGGCGGAGTTGATAGGAGTTATGGTATTGAAGTAGCAAAACTGGCTGGCTTACCAAATGAAATTATTGAGAGATCGCAAGAAATTTTGGAAGAATTGGAGGCCGAAAAAATTGGTAGTGGTCAACAAAAATTGTTGCTTGATTTACCGGAAAGAAAACCTCGAAAGATTATACAAAACAATTTACTGGAAGAAAAAATAAAACAAATTGATTTGAATAATCTCACACCTCGGGAAGCAATGAATTTGCTTTTTGATTTACAAAAAATTTCAAAACATGACAAGCAAAATTAAATTATTAGACGAAAAACTAATTAATCAAATCGCGGCCGGCGAAGTAGTTGAAAGACCGGCATCGATAGTCAAAGAATTGATAGAGAATTCAATCGACGCAAATGCAAATCAGATTGTGGTTGAAGTTGATAGAAGTGGAGAAGAGAAGATTAGAATTACTGATGATGGTGTGGGTATGAGTAAAGAAGATGCAATTTTATGCTTGGAGCGACATGCTACTTCAAAAATTGCCACATTAGAAGATTTGAAAAATATAAAATCAATGGGATTTAGAGGAGAAGCTCTGGCAAGTATTGCTTCAGTATCAAAAATGAAAATTAATACAAAAAGAAGAGGTGAAAATGTTGGAACAGAATTATTCATTGATGGAGGAAAACTGGAATATGTTAAAGATAAAGGAATTCCTGAAGGAACTGTGCTTGAAATTAGAGAGCTTTTTTTTAATACACCGGCTAGAAAAAAATTTTTAAAAAGTGACAATGTAGAGTATCAAAACATACTGGATGTAATCATTAATGCCGCTCTTGCGTATCCTGAAATAGCTTTTAAGCTTATCAAAGATCAGAGGCCGATTTTTGACTTACCAAAAGCCAGAGATTTGTTGATGAGAATTAGAGCGGTACTTGGAAAAAATATTTCAGATGATATGATTGATGTTTTTTATGGAGGAGTAAATATGAAAATGACAGGCTTTATTGGTAAGCCATCTATTGCAAGAGCAAGCAAAAATTTGCAGTATTTTTTTGTAAATAACAGACCAATAAAATCTCATGTTCTGTCCTACGCAGTTAAGCAAGCTTATCATTCATTGATACCAAAGGAGAGAAATCCGGTTTTTGTGATTAACTTTGATTTAAGTCCTGAATTGGTTGATGTAAATGTCCATCCGAGAAAAAGTGAGGTGAAGTTTAAAGATGAAAGAGAAATTTTCAGAATTCTAACTTCTGCTTCTAAAAAAGCTTTGGAAATAAATATTTTGGCTCCCAAATTCTCTTATGATCAACCTTCAAATTTCTATCAGGAAAAAAGACCCGAAGGTATTGCTGAGCAATTAAATTTTAATGAAGTGAAAGAAAGAAAGCATGCATTAGTTCAATCCGATCAAAAAAATGATCAAATGGCCGTAGCTTCGGAAACTAAATATAATCCAGTTACGGAAGTGAGCAATGAGAAAAGTTTTTTAGATGAAGAAATTGAGGTGATTGGACAATTCGATGATTCTTTCATTATTTGTAAAAAAGGTGAAAACCTTGTTCTAATTGACCAACATGCGGCTCATGAAAGAGTAAGATTTGAGATGCTGAAATCTGAAGATGAATCGAAAGAAAAGGTTATTCAAAATTTATTAACCCCAATTAGCTTTGAATTAAACCATCAAGATATGGACATTTTAAATTCCAATAAAGCTGTTTTTGAGTCTATCGGTGTTTCAATTGAACATTTTGG
>WJLA01000069.1 GCA_014728765.1 Candidatus Peregrinibacteria bacterium | reverse complement strand
CATTCCGGAAGAAGCCAAAGAATGGGCTACAGGCGTCACGGCAATTTTCAAACAACTTGAAGAAACATTACAAAAAAACGGCTTGGAAAAAATTGAATTAAAGGAGGGAGCCAGCTTTGATCCGGAAACTCAAGAAGCAGTTTCAATGCAACCCGGCAAAAAAGATAAAATTGTTCAAGTCCTTGAAGCCGGATATAAAATTGAAGACCGCATTCTCAGAAGATCAAAAGTGATCGTAGGAAACGGAGAAAAAGAGCAGAAATAATTCTTGACACTTTCTGTATTAGCACTCTATAATAGTGAGTGCTAATGTAAAAGCATTCTTATTTAAATAAACTTTAATCAAATTATCATGGGAAAAATAATTGGAATTGACTTGGGTACAACCAACTCATGTATGGCAGTGATGGAAGGAGCTGAACCCACTGTTATCACCAATTCGGATGGTCATAGAACAACGCCTTCTGTTGTTGCTATCAAAAACGGTGAAAGACTTGTGGGTAACACAGCTAAAGCTCAAGCTGTCACTAATCCGGAAAACACAATTTATTCGGCAAAAAGATTTATCGGCCGCAAACATGACGAAGTGAAAGACGAGGCCGGCAAAGTATCCTACAAAACAGTTGCGGGAAAAGACGGTGAAGTGGAAATCATGCTTGATGGAAAACAAAGAAGACCGGCTGAAATTTCTGCAATGGTACTTCAAAAACTAAAAGCCGACGCCGAAAGCTATCTTGGTGAAGAAGTGACAGAAGCGGTAATCACTGTTCCCGCATACTTTAATGATTCACAAAGACAAGCTACCAAAGATGCCGGAAAAATCGCGGGACTGGAAGTAAAAAGAATTATCAATGAACCAACCGCTGCGGCACTTGCCTATGGCCTTGATAAAAAAGGCGGTGACAAAAAAATTGCTGTTTTCGACCTGGGAGGTGGAACATTTGATGTTTCAATTTTAGATCTTGGAGAAGGGGTGTTCGAAGTGCTTTCCACCAACGGTGACACACACCTTGGAGGTGATGACTTCGACGATGTGATCATGGAATGGATCATTGCTGAATTTAAAAAAGACCAAAGTGTTGACCTTTCTCAAGACTCTCTGGCCATTCAAAGACTTAAAGAAGCTGCTGAAAAAGCAAAAATTGCGCTTTCATCTCAACATGAAACTGAAATCAATTTGCCTTTTATCACAGTGGACAAATCCGGCGCCCCAAAACACTTGATCATGAAATTGACTCGAGCCAAATTTGAAGATTTGACTTCCGATTTGGTGGAAAGAACTGTTGAACCATGCAAAAAAGCACTGGATGACGCAAAAATCTATGCATCTGACCTTGACGAAATAGTTCTTGTTGGTGGATCAACCAGGATTCCGGCAGTTCAAGCAAAAGTTAAAGAAATTTTTGGAAAAGATCCGCATCGAGGAATTAATCCTGACGAAGTGGTAGCCCTTGGTGCTGCTATTCAAGGTGGAGTTTTGCAAGGAGATGTTAAAAATGTAATTCTACTTGATGTAACTCCCCTCACCCTTGGACTGGAAACACTTGGAGGAGTTTCTACACCTCTAATTGAAAGAAACACTACAATTCCAACCAGCAAATCTCAAGTTTTCTCAACAGCAGCCGACAATCAAGGCTCTGTGGAAATTCATGTTTTGCAAGGTGAAAGAAAAATGGCGTCAGATAATAAATCTCTTGGAAGATTCATTTTGGATGGAATCCCGCCTGCTCCCCGCGGAGTGCCTCAAATCGAGGTTACTTTCGATATTGATGCCAACGGAATTCTTCACGTAAAAGCAACAGACAAAGGAACCAATAAAGAACAAAAGATTTCCATTACCGGTAGTTCAAACATTTCAGAAGATGAAATTGAAAAAATGAAAAAAGAAGCGGAAATGCATGCCGAAGAAGACAAGAAAAAGCAAGAAGCGGTCGAAATAAGAAACAACGCTGAGAGTCTTGTTATTCAAACAGAAAAGACACTTAAGGAAAGCGGTGACAAAGTCGGAGATGATGTCAAAAAACCAATTCAAGAAAAAGTGGATACGCTCAAAAAACTGCTAGAAAACCAAGAGTCCAAATTGGAAGAAATCAAAACTGCATCCAATGAACTTTCAGAAGCAATACAAAAGCTGGGCGCCGCCATGTATCAACAACCGGGAGCTGACGCCGCGGGAGCTACCCCCGGTTCAGACGATGATGTTCGAGTCAATCAAAATGGATCTGCCGATAACTCTGCCCCGGAAAGCGACGTAACAGAAGGTGAAGTAGTCGAAGATGATGAAAAAAAGTCCGATGGCGAAACAGGAGGAGAAAGCGCAAATGAAACCCCGAACGACCAAGATAAAAAATAGTTAAATAAAAAGCTCGAAAAAGCTCACATAAATCTGTGAGCTTTTTTATTATTCAAAAATCAATCGGACTTTTGATTTGCCTGAGCCGACGATTTGTCACATGAGTATAGCGCTGTGTGGTTTTAATATTTTCATGCCCCAGCAATGCTTGCACATATCTCAAATCAACACCGCTTTCCAACAAATGAGTAGCAAAAGAGTGTCTAAGCGAATGAAAACTTGCAGGTCTTGAGATAGCTGCTTTTTTGAGGGCACTTTTAAAAACAACTTGCGCCGTTCTCGAAACCAACTTTCCTCCCCTTTCACTTTCAAAAACATAACTGTTTGTATCCTTTCCATTCAAAAATAGTTTCATTTGATCTGCAATTTTTTCCGGCAAGATGGTGATTCTTTCTTTTTGTCCTTTGGCATTTTTTAAATGAATGGTCATCTCTATAAAATTTAAATCCTTAACTCTCAAATTTATCACCTCCCCCACCCTAAGACCTGCACCATAAGCTAATGAAATCAATAATTTATGTTTATGATTGACAATTTTATCAATTATTGTATTAAATTCTTCTCTAGTCAAAACTATCGGCAAAGACTTTGACTTTTTCGCAATTTTAATATCAATTTTTTTAAAATTTCTTACTACATGGCGATAATAAAATTTGATTGAACAATAATACAAATTTCTGCTTTGCGCCGAAAGCCCTTTTTGTTGTAAATAGTCAAGAAAATTCCTAATACTTTCAATATCCAAAATTGCAAAATCCGTCATTTTAAAACTAAAATATTTCCTCACTCCCTCAAGATAAGAATTGATGGTTTTTTGACTATAGGAAAGAATTCTAAGCTCCCTCTCCAACTTTTTAATTTCCAATTCCATAACAAAAAATAAAACAACACAATTCTAAAATATAAAATTTAAAAAATCATAAAATTATTATTCACCTAATCACAGGAAAGTGATATCATTTCAGAAATCAATTCACATAAAGTTGAGTTGTACGCCATGCCCTTTTCTGATAAGGTAATAAACCAATAAGAAAATATATGGAAAAATTTACAGCTAAAGAAGCATTGCTTACTCTTACTCTCACAGTTCCTT
>WJLA01000068.1 GCA_014728765.1 Candidatus Peregrinibacteria bacterium | reverse complement strand
GCTTTGGTGGCATCAACAAAGATCAAGTCAAATTGCTTAGATTCAATGGATTTCAAAACTTCGGGAGCATGTCCTTTTATTTGCAAAATCAATGAATTTACATTCGCTTTTATGAAATTTTCATTGGCCAAATTATATCTAATATCATTTGATTCCACTGTCACCAATTCTCCATTTGTAATCTGTAATGCTTTAGCTATCCAGATACCGGAATAACCGTTTGAAGTACCAATTTCCAAAACATTTTTAAAGTTGGACGCTCTGATTAATGAATACATAAAAAGAGCCGTACTTCTATCAATATTCCAAAACTGATTTCTTGCTTCTTCCAGCTTTTTTAATAATTCCTCCAGGCTGCTTTCGAAAAACATTATTTTTGTTGTTATTTTTTAATGATTTTAAGTATAATCAAAATGTTTATACAAGTCTTCTTACTTGTAAAATCAACCGAAATTCGGTATAATATAAGGATAAATTACGTCCGAAAACAAAAGCTTAATGCTTCAAAACATCAAAACAAAAATCGGAAAAATCATACCCTTTTTTATATTATTCAGCTTGTTAGTAAGTTTTTTTAACACTGCCACAGCTGATGATTATGATTCATTTCAAGCAAAAGTAAGAATCTTACCTGCGGCTCCGGGAACCATTACCAGCACTCCAAGAGTAAATTATTCCACTATGGGTGACGAAGAGGTAACTTTTAACGGCACCTTCGACACATCAACTTTATATCGAAAACCTATCAAGTTTAGACACTTTGGAGATAGAATTCTATATGACTATCAAGCTTCATTTAAACTGGACACATCTAATCTGGGCTTGGCATCGGGAAGTTGTAACGAAATTAGAATCAAGGGTCCTGATGGTTTAACTGACCTTGATTTTTGGATAGAAAACTCATGCCCCAGCACAAACACCATTATCTGGGTAAAAATACCCAAATTACCACCCGCAAACGAACAAACTACTATTTATGTTCAATTTGGAGACTCTTCAATCACAACCTCAGCCAGCAACGGTGATAATACTTTTGAATTCTTTGATGATTTTTCAAGTGGACAAAGTAAATGGAGTGAAACCATAGGAACAGGTTTTAGCGTTGGATCAGGACTTTTAACGGGCGATTCGGAAACCAGATTTGAATCAAACCAAACTTTCTCTTCCAATACAATTCACGGATACGCAGTCGAAACACGATCCAGAAAAATCAGTAATCATGGTGAAATGGCAGTAGGATTCAGAAATAGCACCACTGATGGAACCGGGATTTTAAACTGGCAAGAGACTGACGGTTCCGACGACCTTATTTATGCATATAACGCAATAGACAATTATTTCTATAATTTAACTCTTTCCTTTATAACTTCGTATAAGATTTATAAAACTCTTGTTGATCAATCAGGACAAAACACTTATAGCATCACATCAACAGACAGATCAACTTCCGAATTTTCAGCTGCCGCCACAACCAATCAGTCTTTAAGCAATGAAAGAGTTTCTTTAGGTCTCAGATATGATTTCACAAGTCAACCAAGCTACAACGGATCAAGAAGATGGGACTGGATATTTGTAAGAAAATATTCGAATCCCGACGTAGGCTATACGTCATATGCAACTGAAACTTTAAACACAGAAATCTTAATAAATGACAAACCTGCTGAAACTGTCTCCTTGTCATCTAGTCAAATCACCGTTAAGACACCACCCAATCCTCCTGGCATAGCGGAAGTTGAAGTTGTAAATCCTAACAGAACCACGAACGTATATTCAGGATTATTACAGTATAGAGAGCCTCGAATTTACGCTATAAGCAAAAATGAAAGCCCATTAAGCGGTGGAGAAGAAATAGCAATCTATGGAGCATATTTTTCAAACAGCCTGGCAGTAGCCAGAAAATACACTGTCAATAACCCAAGCGGCGGCACATTAACAGATTTTCCGATTATGATTAGAATGGGAACCAGTGGCTCTCCGACAAATTGTAATGATATTGCCGTATACGAAGACGATTTAAGAACAAAAATGTTCAGCTATGTAGAAGGAACATGTCCCGGTTACCCTACATATGTTTGGACAAAATTTGAAACATTACCATCGGGTAACACTGACATCTATATAACCATGGATGACGGAAACACAGATTTCAGCTATACTGACGGACTAAGATATGTCTTAAGAGCCCTTGGAAGTCCAAGTCTTAAAATTTGGTTAAAGGGCGATACCGGAGTCATCACTGGAACCGGTGGTGTATCTGAATGGCAAAACCAAGCAGAAACAAATTATGATGCGACTCAGACTACCACAACCAACAGACCTGAATTAATCACAAGCGCATCCGAAGGTTTACCCTTTGGATTTCCATTTATCAGGTTTATCAACAACAATCAAGATTTCCTTGAATTTATTGAAACAACTTCCAGATATTTCTTTTCCGGAACAAGAGGATACTCATTATATTCAGTTTTCAGACAAGGTTCTGACCCGAGTGCCGATCAAGCAATATTTAGAGAAAGTTTAAATTCATCAACAACCAGCAGTAGAATTTTATTTTTAAATGATATTGATGAAATCAGATTCGCAGGAACACCAACAGGGTATGATCCTTATTACAATACTCAATCTTCTACCATTGACTCAAATTTTAACGCTATCGGATCAACTGCATATTTTCCAAATAACGGAAATATTTATATTTACAGAAACAATAACTCAGTCTGGACCGACTCGGATTATGCACCGACAAATACAATAACTGAATCATCACCTGCTGCAAGAATGACTATCGGAACATATAACGACGGCGTAGATAATTTTTTAGATGGTGATATTGCTGAATTTTTAGGATTCAATAGACCTTTACTTGACCCTCAAAACATTGATCAAAGAAACAGTCTCAAAGAAATCCGGGATTATCTGATGTCAAAATATCGAATTGACTCAAGTACACCATATTATTTTGGACCAATTGAAACTTCACCCAGCACGGTTAAAGTATTTTTCGGACAAGATAACAACGATGATGGCGATTATGTCGATGGCACAGATATTTTATTACCAGTTGAACAAAAAACGGTTCGAGTTTTTTCACAAGGCTTGATCACAATAAAAGTTCCAACAGCCACAACAGCGGGTAATTATGATATTGTGGTTGAAAACCATGATGGATATAAAGGAATGTTAGAAGATCAATTTGGATATGGAGTACCTTCAGAGCCGCTTAATGTAGAAGGCAAAACCGTTTCCTATGGAGTTGCTCTTGATTGGGACAAACCCAAATCTAACGGCGGAAGCCCAATCACAGGTTATGAAATAAAATACAAAGATACTACCGACACAACTTGTGACATCCTTGTTTATTCTGATAGTGATTGTGATTCCATCGCACAATTTTGCAGTGATCCGCTAGGAACCGGAGAATGTCAAACAAATTACACAATCCCCAACCTGGACCCGACCAAATCCTATACTTTTTCCGTATATGCAATTAATACAAATGGACATAGTGGTCCCGGCACATCTTCGGTTATACCTGCAGGTGAACAAATAAGAATTAACAACTCCAGCCTCACACTTGATAAAAATACGGTTGAAGCAGACAACGTTGATAGAGCAATCGCTACATTTACGGCTAGAACAGCCTCCAATCAAGTTGTTCCGAACATACCTGTAAAACTTGAACAAAAATTCACTGATACACCTCAACCGCCACCCGGCAATCCAACTGACAGCCCCCATCCTATCAACTATAGAGCAATAGATTGCGGTGATTTAAGCACCACAGTTGAACCTATCACTGATTCCTCAGGGCAAGTATGCTTTGAATTAAAACAGTCCGTACCTTATAATCAAACATTTTCTGTAATAGTGGAAGGATTCGCAGTACAATCCACAGGAGTTGGAGTAATAAGTTCAGAAGGACTTGGACTTCAAGACTCCGTAAACTTTATCTGGTCCAACGAACCATTAATCTCTAATCAATACATTTTCAGAGAAGATGATAATACCGAAATAGATGCCAGTAAAAGAACAAATCGCAACTCACCTCTTCTTGATTATGAAAGAAATGCTGAAAATGTCAGATTAAGAATGAATATTACCAAATCAGACAATGAAATACAGATGTCTAAAACCGAAAATTCTATTACGAGTGATTCAACCACCGGAAATTACAATTCACCATTTATTTATGATGACAAACTTTACTTTGTTGAAAGAATTGAATCACCAGACACACCACTATCCAGAATTTTCCAAAAAGATCTAACAACGGGTACTGAAAACTGGATAAGCGGATCAGTTTATCTTGATGGAAATTACACAAAACACGGAAACGAAATTTATTTCACTGGAATTAATGAATTTGACACACCAAGCCTTCAAATTTTAAACCTGGACACATTCACAGCGCCCTCATCAATCGGATTCGCTCAACAAATAGATTTTGTATTCTCTGACTCGGAACAAGGCAGTGGAAACTACATTTACACCTTAAATAATGGAGGAAGGATAACCAAAGCAAGAAGATCATTACCCGGATCAAGCTTCCATATTTACAATGACAGCTTAAGTCTTCAATATCTCGCAGCCGCATATGACGAAACCAACAGAATGATTTATGCCGCGGTCGATGACCCGAATTCACCAAATTATGAAATAGTCAGAATTAACACCGATGTGGAAGAGTTCAGTGCGGTTAACGTTATTTCCAGGGCTGAAATTTCGCTGGATAAATCTGAGACAATCAATGGTATGGTTATTGATGAAAGCAAAAACATGCTTTATGTAACAACAAATAATTCCATCATCAAAGTTAACATAGACCCCGATAAAACCTTTAGGAAAATAGCTGAACTTGAGATCGATCATATCCATCATGATGACAGTTTTGGAAAAATGGCTCAAATAGACACAATCAACAGACAAGCCTATTTCAATATAAACAATCCTCTTGAAATCGATAAAATCTTGAAATTGGATTTATCAACATTCAGCTATGAAAAATCATCAGATATAATATTAATCGAATCGGACACTAACATCACAAATGGTTTTGTTGACACAGATAAGGGTAAACTTTATTTGACTTCAAACAACGGTACAACTAACAAAAAAATCACTGAAATCACAACAACAAACACAATCACCCCTTATCTACAATGGGGAGAAAAACCGGCTGGACAAACTTGTGATGATATCACTCAAGCAGATTGGAGTTATAGCGGATTAACTCCCGAAGACTGGCAATTAACCTCATCCGCCCATTTTACTGACGATGAATCAACCACAAAAACCAATGGGAATTTCGTATCAACGCTTTTAACAGCTCCAAACTTAATTTTCAATCCCGGCAACATGGAATCAAGTGATCCAATTTTACCAAACCTCATTAAATTGGGAGAATTGGAATTCACTGAGCTTGAATTCAATCTGACATCAACAAATAATCCTAACTTCGACACTGATTGGTGCTTCAGAATTGTAGACAATAACACTTATGATCGACTAACCGCAAACAGCAAAACCGGAATTGAAATGACTGAATATCCCGAAGCTGCAATAGACAGCGTCATTATTAAAGAAACAAGACCTGTGGCCGAACCTAAAGAAGCTCCATCTACAGAAGTTAAAGAAGGAGGGGGTTCAGATTCCTACAATATAAAATTGGTAAATGACAATCTTTCACCAATTAATATTGATTTAAGTGCAAGTTCAAACACTTTTTCTAACGGCAACACTATCTTGAGTTTTTCTGCTCAGGGACAAACAATTACAGGAAATCAAATAACATTAAGCACATCCGACCCCGAAGAGACAATTTTTGTAACCTCAGCGGCAGATAGCGAAACTCAAGGAGAAGTTGAACAAACACTATCTCACGCAGCAACCGGAACTTCAATCAGAGATGTGATTGTCTTCAGAACTGACCTCAATGAATCAATATCTAATGTAACATTCAATGTTACGGGTGAAGTAGTTTTCGACACACCACCAACACCGACATTCAACTTCCCTCCTGCCAAACCTTCCAACAACCCTGAAAACTATCTAACAAATCACCCGAATTCACCTATCACCTTCACACTTGAAGATACAACCGGACCAAGTAACGACTGGTTATTACAACTACAAGCAACACCGTTCAGCATAAACAAACCTTGCAGCGGCTCCGCTTGTTGTGTCAATGCAAGTGACTGTATACCTTTGGATCAGGTTTATATAACAACAAGTAATTTCACAAATTCAAACACTTCGTTCTCAGACTCTCAAATAGCAACATTTGTAGATAGCTATAAGTTAAACACTGAAGATATATCTGATCCGAATTCTTCATCTACCGCCACAGTTTTCAGAAATAATACCGACCTGGCCGACTCTGCACCGAATGATCCTTTAATCATCGATTTGATTGACACTGCACTGGCACCCGGCAATTTCAATGGTTTGACCAGTCTGGATTTGCACTTAATGATTGACTACCCAAACATTCCAACCCTGCTGGAAATCGACACTTATGAGATTGACCTTGTTTTTACAATAGTCGATTAATTTCAATGAAAAAAACAATCTTAACAACCGGCATAATTTTAAGCTTTATTGCTACCCCCACCGTAGCAAATAACAATTTTAATCTTAGTTTTGAAAATGACCAAAACAGTGCCATCAGTCAATTCATTGAGCCGGGCAAAAAAATTAACGACTCAATCACACTCAAAAACAACTCCGGAACTGAAAACTTGAATTTCAAAATTTATGCCGCCGATTCAAAAAATTCCAGCAATGGGAATTTTGGTTTCAAACTCGATGGAACTTCTCAAAATCACATTGGACAATGGATGGAATTTCCTGAAAAGGAATATGATCTAAAGCCAAATCAACAAATCAATATCCCCTTTCATATTTCAGTCCCCTCCTATGCCAATCCCGGCACATATGCCGGAGGGATAGTAACCGAACACCTTGGGGAAAATCAAAACTCTGCCAACAAAACCATGGCAAGAAAAGTCAAACCTATATTCTTAGAAATTGCTGGAGAAAGAAACATTGACTACTCACTTGATAATTTTTCTTTTAATCTGAATGACAATAAACCGGAGTTTTATTTTAGCGTTACCAATAGTGGAACAATTTTCATCAACATTAACGGAAGCATCGAAATTACTGGTGGCTTCCTATCCGGTCCAAGTGTTTTAGAAATCGAAGAATCCGTTATCCTACAAGAAAAAACACAATCAAAAGCAATCAAGTGGAATAATCCACCACTTTTCGGAAATTTTAAAGCCAAACTAAATCTTAATGTTTATGAATTGAACACCAAAACAAATCAACTTGAACCAATTGATACAATTCAAAAAAACATTGAATTTTCAATTCTACCCACTTCAGTGATTATAGTTTTTGCATCACTGATAGTATTAATAATAGGACCATTTGTTTTCTTGTTTTTGTTCAGAAAAAAACAAATTATAACTTCACATAATCGCACAGTTAAAAAAGATGAAACTTTAAAACAGATAGCGGATGACGAAAACATTGCTTGGAAAAAAATTGCCCATCTTAACAAGCTCAAAGCTCCATATTCAATAAAAACTGGACAAAAACTTAAAATTCCGAAAAAATAGAGTCAATCAAAACAAAGGAATTATGAACAAAAAAACAAAAGCGAAACTTCCATTTATCATAGGAACAACAGCAATGGTAGCTAACCTTGGCTTTTCATCACTATTAATAGCCAATGCACAATGGGATGGAATAATCGAAACAGATTGCCCATCTTTTGGAGTGGCCCTGACGGCAGATGATCCCGAGTTGAATTTTTATACAACTCCCAGTTTTGCCGTAGGTGAAACTGTGGTAAATAATATTAACCCGGAGTTCTCAAGCTCAGCAACGAATGTTGTTTACGCTGAACAAGACGTGACAGCTGCAATTTGCCCATCATTTGGTTCTGTTTCACTACAAATTCAAGCTTCTGATTTTATCAGAACGGATGATCTTTATTCTCTTCCGATTGCAAACAAATTGTTGATCTATGCACCAACACCTTTGACGTGCGAAACTCCATGGAACTGCGGAACAGACCAAATATCACCCTCTCTCACAACAAACAGCTATTGGACCTCCAATAATCAAGTAAAAACACTATATTCTTGGTTTTATTCTGGTGGCATAAATCAACCATCCGGCCATTATCGCACCACACTCAGATTCAGACTCACAATTGATCCGAACAAGCCTCCCGGCACCTATACTTCAAGTTTTGTCCTGACTGCCCTGCGGTGACCATGAAAAGAACACTTTTAGGAGTTGTAATATCGATTGCCATTCCAACTATCAGTATAGCTCAAAACCTCAATCAAGTAGACATCTACCCAACTTTTCCGAATGAAGTTAATCCGTATAGTTTTTATTTCGAATTAAAACCCGGTGATTCATTCACCGAATATTTATCACTTACAAATCGAAACTCAACATCAATTGAGCTGGAAATTAAACCGGTAGATCAGCTGGAAGACGGCTTCAAATTGGCTAATCAAAAACAAACGGCTTTTGGAAATTGGACTACCATTGAAGAAAACAAATTAACACTCAAACCACAAGAATATACGGAAATCTCATTTACCACAAAAACGCCCACCGATGTCAAACTTGATAATTACTCAGGCGGAATTTCCGTTCAAACTTCTGATAATGATCAAATCAAAAGTCGCAGTCTAATCCCCGTACATTTCAAGGTTACCGAGAATCCTGTCAATTCTGAAAAATTCATTTACTCACAAGAAAAAACCAACCCCGGATTGATCAACTTTTTTGCGCTGATTTTTATTACACTTACAATTATTTGGTTTGTCATCTCAATTCATTCAAATACTCTCAAAAACAATCAAAAAAAACAGTAAAATCTCCACAGCAAGTTAACGAAAACAGTGCAACACAAACCTTTACACAATTTGGATTTAACTTTATATCTGATTGTTAAAAATGAAGAAATACACCTTCCGGACTGTCTTGAATCAATGAAAGGAATCTGGAAAGAACTTTTAATTGTCGACACGGGTTCAACAGACAAAACCAAAGAAATAGCAAAATCATACGGAGCAAGAGTTCTTGATTTTGAATGGATTGAAGATTTTTCTGCAGCCAGAAATTTTGCACTCGAGCATGTGCAAACTGAATGGGTAATGATGGTCGATGCAGATGATACAATTCATCCTGATGATAAAAAAAGACTCTTAAAAGCCATGGAAACCACAATACCAGAAAATGACATAACCTTTCTTGCTTACATTTATTTTGGAACCAGAGAAGAAAAAGGTGTTGTTCACTATTTCCCCAGAATCTGGAAAACTTCCAAGAATTATCGATATGAAAGACCAATTCATGAACGATTGGATTTTTATAAAATGGGAGGAGTCCCCGCATACTACGACATACCCATTTTGCACAGCAAAAAAATCAGCCACTCCAGATCAATAGAAAGAAATTTAAGAATGCTAAAAGCCCATCTTGAAAAAATTCCAAATGAAGAGCATAGCCTTTTTTATCTTGGACAAGAATATAGAGACTCAGGCAGACTTCCCGAAGCAATCGAAGCTTTCAACAATTTTATTGACGCAAAACCAAAAGCAAAAGAAAGGCTTTACGAGGCTCACTACAATTTAGCCAAATTGAATATTAACACTGGCGATGTAATAACAGCAAAAAAGCATTTGGAAAAATCAATTTTAATATACAATCAATATATCGAGCCATATTTAATGCTTGCAGAAATAGAAATGAATCTTTTTTCGGTAGATAGAGCCATCAACCTTTTAAAACACGCAAAAACTCTCAAATTACCCAAAACTGAAATACCGGTTAATCAAAAATTTTATTTTGGATACGCTGACCAATTAATGC
>WJLA01000067.1 GCA_014728765.1 Candidatus Peregrinibacteria bacterium | reverse complement strand
TCCAATCAGTTCCTCTAAATATTTCACAAAGTTTAAACAATAAACTTTTTGATTTCAAAAAATCAATCATTTTAACCTCTGCCACTTTAACAACAGAGAACAATTTTAATTATTTCAGAAATGAATTGGGATTAGGGGAAGAATTTGAAGAAATACAATTACCATCAAATTTTTCATATCCGGAACAAGTAAAAATCATTATTCCACAAGATCTTTCAGAACCTAAACAAGATAATTATATTTATGAATGTGCAGATTGTATCAAGAAAATTATTTTAAAAAATCAAGGAAGAACCCTGATTTTATTCACTGCAAAAAGAGAATTATCAAAAATATTTCATATGCTTGCCCCAGAACTCAAAACTCATGGTATCAATTTACTGGGACAAAGTATTAGTGGGGGAAGAGGGAAAATTATTTCTCAATTTAAAGATGAACCGGAAAAAAGCGCTATTCTCGGAACAAACAGTTTTTGGGAAGGAATCGACATTCTTGGTAATGATTTAAATTGCGTTGTAATTCAAAAACTACCTTTTGATCCACCGGACGATCCAATAATCAATGCCAGAAGTTCACAATTCCGAAAACCATTCGAACAATTTTCTTTACCTCGAGCTATTTTACGATTTAAGCAGGGTTTTGGGCGATTAATCAGATCCAGCAAAGACACTGGCAGTGTTGTCATCTTAGATTCCAGGCTAATTCAAAAAAGTTACGGACAACGTTTCATTGATTCATTACCTGTTGGTATTAACATTGACATTTGTATCGGAAAAAAAATTGATGAATGCCTTTAAATTTGCAAAAAAATATCAATTAATTTAAAATTCGAACAAATCTATTAAGTAAAACAAAAAAAATGGAATTATTGATTATTTTAGGAATTATTGCAGTTTTGATTTTTGCTGTTGTAGGAATTTATAACAACTTAATTAGGCTGAAAAATAAAGTTGATGAAGGTTGGGCGGACATAGATACTCAGTTAAAAAGAAGATATGACCTGATTCCTAATATGGTGGAAACAGTCAAAGGTTATGCCAAACATGAAAAAAGCACATTTGAAGAAGTTACAAAAGCCAGAAATATGGCTATTAACGCCTCAACAACAGAAGAACAAGTCCAAGCGGAAAACATGCTAACTGGCGCATTGAAATCTTTATTCGCCGTTGCCGAGAATTATCCTGAATTAAAAGCGGATCAAAATTTCTTGGATCTCCAAGCAACACTTAGAGAAGTTGAAGAAAAACTTCAATTATCAAGACGTTACTACAATGCTACTGTTAGAGATTTCAACACCAAAATTGAAATTTTTCCTAACAATTTAATCGCGGGAATATTTAATTTTGCCAGAAGAGACTTCTTTGAAATTGAAAACCCCGAAGAAAGAGAAAATGTAAAAGTTTCTTTCTCTGAAAAAGAATAAAATGCTAAAAAAATTTTTTTTATCAATTTTCTTTAGCCTGATTTTAATACCGGGCTTCACTATTGCACAAAACTACACAGATTGGGTAATTTCCGATTTCGATACGCGAATAAAAATAAATCAAGACAGTTCAATCAATGTAACTGAAACCATAGTTGCCGATTTTTCCAAAGCCAGAGTCGACAAAAGAGGTATTATTCGCTATATACCGATCAAATACAAAGATCAGTTCAATAATAATTTTAACGTAAGATTTGACTTAAAAAGTGTAACTGATGAAAAAGGAAAAGCTTATGAAATATTGGAAAAACGAGAAAACGATTCAGTTATTATTAGAGTCGGAAACCCGAATATCTATTTCAGAGAAGCAAAAACTTATGTAATCAACTACGAAGTCAAGAGAACCATTAACACATTCCAAGATCACGACGAACTTTTTTGGAACTCAACCGGAAATGGCTGGGATGTGCCAATTTTAAATGCAACAACAACTGTTGAAATTCCTGAAGGTGCCAACTCTTCAGAATTAATGGCAAAATGCTTTACGGGCTCCACTTATAGTAGAGCTCAAGAATGCGAATTTGAAATAATTGATAATCAAACAATCTTTTATGAAACTACAGACGAGCTGGATAGTTACGAAGGTCTCACAATAGTGGCCGGTTTTCCAACAAATCTGGTAGATCAACCATCAGTTTTTACAAAATTTATTTGGTTCATAATTGATAATTGGGGTTATTTGATACCAATTTTGGTTTTCTTATTCATGTATTATATTTGGTACACGAAGGGAAGAGACCCTAAAGCCCTAAAAGACACCATCATGCCTGAATATGATGTTCCGGACAATTTAAAGCCGGCTGAATTGGGAGCGTTGATTGACGATTCAGTTGATAGCAGAGACATTACTGCCACAATTATTGATCTTGCCATCAGAGGTTATATTAAAATAAATGAAACGGAAAATAAAAAAACTTTTTTCGGCTCAAAATATAACTATACCCTGGAAAAAATCCCAAATAAAAAGTCTTCTCTCCTCAATAATTATGAAAAAACAATTTATGAAGGAATATTTTCCGGATCAAAATCAAAAATAGATATCAAAGATCTAAAATACAAATTTTATAAAAATATTCCCAAAATTAAAACCACTATCTATAAAGACTTGATTGCAAGGAAATATTTGGCACTTAATCCTGAAAAAACCAAAGAAACATATTTTGTAATAGCGGGAACAGTCTTTTTTTTGGTCATTACTTTTTTAAACTTTTTAGCAGCATTTCAATTATCCATTTTCATTGGCCTCTTGTTGTCGGCAGTCGTAATTGCAGCTTTTGCTCCATTTATGCCTAAGAAAACGCAAAAAGGCGCAGATGTTTTAATAAGAATCAAAGGATTCGAAGAGTTTATTGCAACCGCCGAAAAAGACAGAATTAGATTTTATGAGCAAGAAAATATTTTCGAAAAGGTTTTACCTTATGCCATTGCACTGAATCTGGGTGAAAAATGGTCTGAAGCTTGCAAAGATTTATACAAAGAAAATCCGGACTGGTACAACTCAAATCGCTCAGGATTTTCCAGAGGTTTTAATACATATTATTTCATGAATGCTTTAGACAGCTTCAATAATAATTTCACAACAAATATGACGGCCGCTCCAAGAAGCACAAGCGCATCTTCAGGATATAGTGGATTTTCAAGTGGTGGTGGCTTTTCAGGCGGAGGATTTGGCGGAGGTGGTGGAAGCAGCTGGTAATTCAGGAAATAAAAGAAGTCTTATTCTTTTTAAATACTTCATTTTTTCCAGATAATCAAATTCTTCACCTGTTTTCATATAATTCATCAACAGATTCCATGCTTCAATCGTCTTAGATTGTCCCCCTATTTCAGGAAGACTTCTTATGTCTCTATTTAATAAATACACCCTATAATCAGTTTCTATTTGCCAAATACTACAGTCATGGAATCCATTGTTTATATCATTCAAAGAAGTAATATCAACATTATTATCATCTTCGGACAATTCTAAAATCCCCAATTCTTTTAACCTGCTTCTTAGCTGTTCTTGATTTAAAACAACCACTTTATTACCATTAACCTGTGAAATTTTATTTGTTAAAAAATATTCTAATTCATTCTTGATTCTTTTTTCCAAAATATTACATAGCATACTATCAACAGCCTTAGGGTTTAATCTGCCTCCTTTTAATTCAAATGCATCTTTTTCCGAATTTATCAAATAGTCTATAAGATTTTTCAATTCCAACCTTGAAAAAGGACAAATACCCAACACATCCAAGATGTTTTTTTTATCCAAATAAGACATCTTAGACTTCAAGAATGATAGAATATTTCTCACAGACTGTAACCTTTTTCTTTCGACTTCCAACAACTCATCACTATCATCATAATTAAACTCCAAGAGCATCCGTAGCTGTTGAATAGAGTTTGTGATTTGAAGATATAAGGCTAATAACACACTATGTAAAAAAGGATCAGTCGTAAACATAGAACCAAATAAATCTTCATTTTCTTGTTCAAAAAGATCCAGTTCTCTGGTCAAACCTTGCCTTTGTCTTGATACATGCAATAACAATTCTTTTTTCCCGCTATCCTGAAATATTAATCCCATCTTATTAAGAATTCTCATAATCACGATCTCATTTTGCGTGGAAATTGCTTGTACAGCATTTGTATATTTTTTAAATGCATCAAAACATACTTCTAAGTTATCAATTAAATCGTTATTAGTCTCAACTATTTTAAAAAAACCTATATCAAGAATTCTTTCCCGAAATTCATCCAAACTTAAACCCTCCAAATTTGATTCTAGATTCTCAGGCATCAAATAAATTAAGGCTACATTAGAACAAAAAAAATCATTTTAGTCAATTACAATCCGAATTCGTCTTTCAAGGCATCAATTTGATCACGAAGCTCAGCAGCTTTTTCAAATTCTAAATTTTGAGATGCTAAATCCATTTGCGCCTCCAATTCATCAACCAATCTCTTTTGTTCGGATTGCGGCACCTTTTTGGGATCAATATGCAAAGCCGTTTCATCTTTTAATTCTTTTTCCCTCTCCATTGCGATATCTTTAACAGCTCTAATAATAGTTTCAGGTGTAATTCCATGCTTCTTATTATATGCAATTTGTTTTTCTCTTCTTCTATCTGTTTCGTCAATAGCGCCTTTCATGGAGTCAGTAATTCGATCGGCATACATCAAAACATGACCATGTACATTTCTGGCACATCTACCTATAGTTTGAATTAATGCATTCTTACTTCTTAAGAAACCTTCCTTGTCAGCATCCAATATTGCAACCAATGAAACCTCAGGTAGATCCAAGCCTTCTCTTAAAAGATTAATACCTACCAACACGTCAAATTTTCCTATTCTTAAATCTCTTAAAATTTCGATTCTTTCAATTGTTTCAATTTCAGAATGCAAATATCTAACCTTAACACCTACATCAGCCAAATAATCCGATAAATCCTCTGCCGATCTTTTTGTCAAAGTTGTAATCAAGACTCTCTCTTTGGCATCAACTCTTGACCTTATTTCATGCAACAAATCATCAACTTGATTTTTTTTCGGTCTTACTTCAACTTTTGGATCAATCAATCCTGTTGGCCTGATTATTTGCTCAATTATTTTATCTTCACTCTTTTCAAGTTCATATTTTGCAGGTGTTGCAGAAACATATACCGCTTGATTCAAAAGCTTTTCAAATTCATCAAATTTCAGTGGCCTGTTGTCATGGGCGGAAGGCAATCTGAAACCATAATTAATCAAATTTTCTTTCCGAGAAAAATTTCCATTATGCATTCCACCAACCTGAGGTAACGTAATATGAGATTCATCTATAAACATCAAGAAATCATCGGGAAAATAATCCAAAAGTGTTGCCGGCGGTTCTCCGGGCCCTCTCGAATTCAGATATCTAGTATAATTCTCAATTCCCTGACAATAACCCGTTTCAAGCAATATTTCTATATCATATTCCGTTCTTGTTTTTATTCTCTCCGCCTCTAAAAGCTTCCCCTGCTTTAAAAGTTCATTATATCTCAAATCCAAATCTGCTCGAATACTATCAACCGCTTTTTCAATTTTTTCTTTTGAAGTTATATCATGCTTTGCCGGAAATATTTTTACCGCTTCCAACTCCCTTAGTTCTTCTCCGGTAAATGAATCAGCTTCTGTTATCTTTTCAATTTCATCACCAAAAAATTCTACTCTGAAAATTGTATCTCGATCCGGAGGAAAAATTTCCACGGTATCCCCTAGCACATGGAACATTCCCTGCCTAAAATCCATTACTGATCTTGTGTATTGAATATCTGTCAGATGTCTTAGCAATTTATCTCTTTTTCTTTCTTCTCCGACTTTAAGCTCTATTGCGAAAGAAGCATAATCTTCTACATCTCCCAATCCATAAATACATGAAACAGAAGCAACTATCAAAACATCACGACGAGTTAAAAGATTAACAGTGGCAGCATGCCTAAACTTGTTAATTTCTTCATTTATTGAAGCATCTTTTTCAATATATGTATCTGTTGAAGCAATATAAGCCTCAGGTTGATAATAATCATAGTATGAAACGAAATAGCTAACCGCATTTTCCGGAAAAAATTCTTTAAATTCATTACACAGTTGCGCAGCCAAAGTTTTGTTATGTGCTAAAACCAAAGTTGGTCTTTGTGTTTGAGCTATCACATTAGCCATAGAAAAAGTTTTTCCTGATCCCGTAACTCCCAAAAGAGTTTGATGATTTTCGCCTCTTTCCACATTTTTCACCATTTTTTCAATCGCTTTTGGCTGATCTCCAGAAGGTTTATATTCGGAAACCAATTTAAATTGATTTGGCATTTTTCCCCTTAAGAATAGTTATTCCATATCTTAAAGCAATTTTTTTATTTTTCAAACTGTAATAATTGCTTTGTCACTAAGTTCTAATTAATACCAAAATAATTTAAAATATTTACAAATACAAAAAATAATGTATAGTAACGCTGTTAAGTGCTGTCAAATATTGGCCAAAAGCTAAAAATAACAGCCAACAGACCCTTGAAATCTTGTCTTATCGAAAGTGTGCGGCAATGCCGCGCCAAGAAAGGAAAAATCATGAATGAAACACCGACCTGGCGCGGCAACAAAACAACGCGTCTCAAACTGATCTGTGTTGCTATCGCAACGCTGATCACCACCTCCTTAAGTGGAGGATGTGATTCCCCTGCTCCGGACAGCCCGACCGGATACCCTGAAAACACTTCCAACGAACTGGAATCATGTCCATCCGGAACTCAGTGCAACACAGGGCTCGAGGGCCCCTGCGCCCTGGGATGGTGTGCTGAAGACAACACCACCTGCAGAGTTGTCTTCAAGCCGGAAGAATGGGGTGAGATCTGCGGCGAAACCTCCGGTTCCGGTGGCGCATCTTCAGGTGGTTCCGATGGAACAACCGGTGGCCAAGGCGGAAGCAATGGTTCCGGTGGTGATGGTGGCATGGCTGGAATGTCTGGTGGAACCGGTGGCACAACTGGCGGAACAACCGGTGACCAAGGCGGTAGCTCCGGCTCAGGCAATGTTGTCTGTGAAGGCAACAAGAACTGTGACACCGGACTTTCCGGCATCTGTGGAACAGGGCTTTGCAGCCCTGATGGTAGCACTTGCAACATCATCTTTGACCCAGTGGAATTCCCTGAATTTTGCGGGGGAGGAAATGGCGGTGCCGGTGGCACAGGTGGTGTAGCCGGATCTGGTGGAACTTCCGGTTCCGGCGGAACTGGTGGCACAACTGGCGGCTCTTCCGGTTCCGGCGGAGCAACCGGTGGCCAAGGCGGTAGCAGTGGCTCCGGTGGTGATGGTGGCATGGCTGGATCTGGAGGAAATGGCGCTTCCGGTGGCACAACAGGCGGCTCAGGTGGAACTTCCGGTTCCGGCGGAACAACCGGTGGCCAAGGCAACGGAGGCTCTACCGGTGGCAACGGAGGAATGGCCGGATCAAGTGGAGCAGGTGGAACTCCAGGGTTCTGCTCTAGCTACCCAATCACACTCAACATCTCCGGCAGTAGCCTAAACGTGTTCAACGGGGCGGATTCTCCGAATCTCACGGTGAACGCATCACCATATTCTGCTACAGTTAGTGACAGTCGAGTCATCGGCACCTCCTATCAGACAAATCTTCAAATGTCACTGGCATCAGGTAAGGGTAAAGGCAGCATCTTGACAAATGCAGGTTTTGTCACCAGTCTCTGCCAAACCATTGGCCTGGGCGATGTGGCATGCATGGATCGAACATCCATGGCGTTCTTGAACACGTTGGTCTACGCCGGCGAATGCAAGATTAATGCCAACGATGTCGGCATCTGTGCAGGGTCTGATTCTGCCTACTCCATGCCAATCGACATCGCTCCCACCGCACCGTTCACTGACACTTCGAGTGTCGGGAACGCCATCTTCTGGGCACCTCCAGAGTGTCCATGAAGATCAACCAAGACAAGAGTTGACCTAAATCTCGCGATCAAAAGCGAAGATCAAGGTCTCCTGAGGGATGTGGTCGAGCGCAGCGAAAGCTGGCGCTCGACCCAAAATAACCGGCGGCAACACGAAAGTGTGCCGCCGGCTTTCCTTTTTTTAAAAAAATAATATAATTATTAAAAATAAAAAACTATGAGTGAGGAAAATCAAAATAAACTTTATCAATCATTCTTTGATCAAACTAAAGCGATCAATGAAAACGATGAAATTAAAAAAAGTATATTAAATTGGTTGGAAAGCGAGTTTATTCCTACCGCTAAAGGAATAATACAAACTTATCCTCCAAATCGAATAGAAAAAGGATTACAAGAATTAATACAACAAATGGTAATTTATTTGGATATGTATAAATCCGCTGACTATTCAAATGCAATTTCAACAGAAGAAATTGAGCAAATTCAAAATGTTTGCCAAGAATTATTTGAAGTTCAAAACAAAACAGAATGGCAAAGACCCGGTTTCTTTGAAAATTTTATACAAAAAATTAAAAAATACCTTTTTTAGTTTTAATCTAAAACCAAAACATCATTAATAATTTTATTAATCAAACGATTAATGACTTTCTTGACTTTTATCTGATCTGACATATTAGCGGTTTTGATTTCCGCACCTTTATTTACGTTCACAACATATTTTTGATTCAAAGTAGCATCTCCAACAATAGGATAAAACGATCTTCTAACATAAGCAGCTTCAATAATTGGATGATATCTCAAACTTATTTGCTTTTTTTTACCTGGTCTCGACTCAACAAATCCTTCCGTATAAAATCTGATATTTTCATCATATTCACTTGATCTTGGCGGAACAAAACCTTCTATCAAAATATTTTCCGAATATTTTTCGTAGAATTGATAAATCTGATCTCGATCATCATGGTTAACAATTTGAACTTCATCCCCTCCAATCCCTTCAAATGCTTTTAACACTAAATAGGGATATTTTCTGAAATTTATCAAAATTGAATTGGATTGTTTTAATGTATTCACAAAATGCTTCAATTTTTCTTCATTTCCTTCCCAAACAATATATGGTACCGATTCTTTTTCAGAAATATATTTTTTTTGCCTCAATTTATTTTTGGTAATTTCATTAATCGCAGGATCATTCAATTTCATCCTGAAAGAATCATCAATTGGAATCGAAATATGATTTTCCGAGAAGTAATATCCTCCCAGATCAGATTCATTAATTGCAATCTGTCTACTACAAACAATTCTGTTTTTATAGAGTTTTTCTAAAAATTCTTTTAAATAGATTTTTGCATCACCATCTACATTGAGCATATTAGATCCCATGTTTAGCTCTACAATCAAGCCCAATTCAGGATCAACAGCATAACCAGTTATTCCAAACAATTTTCTAATTAACACTTCTTTTACCAATTGCATGTCACTTTCTCCCAACCTATCAATTATTTCGCCCTCTATTGAATTTTTAATATTGGCAAGTTTCTTATTAATATTACAAAAAGCCTCCAAAACCTCTATCATTTGATTAAGCAATTCTAGCTGCTCATTTATATTATCTATTTGTCTTTCCACTCTAACTCTTAATCTTTCGCCTCTATTTATCATAACATCCTGAGCATTCACTATCGTATTTTTTTCAATTAACTCTGATACTATCCTCAGTTTTTGGCTATAATATTTTTTAATATTACTGATTTTATCACTCTCATATTTCGGATATAACGCCTCAACACCTTTAGTTCCACTATCTGATCCATTTATTTCCAATACCGCAACATCTCCTCGCGAAGTTAGTTTAAAATCTCCTCCAAAATGTAAATATGTTTTGCTCATAAAAATAAAAGCAGAAAATATTCATAGCACAATTTAATAATTACGCAAACAAAAACCGCCCTTTAATTGAGCGGTTTATATTTATTATTTTCAATTAATTTCTAACTACATCCACTGGTTGATCCACAGTCTTCGCACTTATAGCATGCCCCATTTCTAACCATGGTCATTCCACATTCAGCGCAGTTTGGAGCATCCGCATCAGACGCTTTTAAAGCAAGGTCAGCCTGCATTTTACCAAAATCAAATTCTCTTGAATGAGATGAAACACCACTTCCCGAACTTGAAGAACCGGCTACATCAGAAGTTTTCTCAACTTTACCAATAGCAGCTACAAGCTGTTTTTCTTCATCAATCGCTTTAGTCAAATTTTCCAGATCAGTCACTTCATCAACATTTTCTACCGGAACTTTTTGAAGTAGCAAACTTGTCCCCTGATCATATGCTCGATCCACCAAATCAGCATTGTGATATTTTTTAGCAGTGTCTTTCGGCAAAAACTTTAAAGCCATCCATCTGGCAATATAATCGATCAATGATTTAACCATTGGGATATCACGATTGGATGTCATTCCAGCAGGTTCAAATCTGGTATGTGTATATTTGGCAACCAAAACTTCCAGTGGCACACCATATTGCAAATTCATTGAAAGTGAAATTGCCAAAGCATCCATTATTCCCGACATGGTAGAACCTTCTTTATTCATATTAATGAAAATTTCACCCGGAGAATTATCTTCATAAAGACCAACTGTAATATAACCTTCATGACCGGAAATATTAAACTTATGAGTTAAACTTCTTCTTTCATCAGGAAGTTTTCTGCGTAATGGTCTTTCCACAATTTTTTCAATAACTTTTTGAACTTCTTTTGGACCATTATTTTCATCGACATCTTCAAAATCGGCAAAATTAAACAGCTCCGCATAAGCAGCCTCAGAAGAAGATGTGTTAAGTGGTTGACTCAATTTTGAACCGTCTCTATATAAGGCATTACATTTTAACATCAATTCCCAACTTCTCATATAAGCATCTTGAATATCTCTAAGTGTGGATTCTTCAGGCATATTAACAGTCTTGGAAATAGATCCTGAAATAAAAGGTTGAGCAGCAGCCATCATTCTCAAGTGACCCATATAAGGAATATATCTTTGTCCTTTGTTACCACACTTGTTGGCACAATCAAACACCGCCAAGTGAGCTTCATCTTTGATATGTGGAGCACCTTCCACAGTCATCGCACCACAAACATATTCATTTGCCTCCGCAATTTCTTGATCCGAAAAACCAAGTGACTTAAGCAAGTTAAAGCTTGGATCGTTTAAGTTTTCATCAGAAATCGAAAGAACATTTTTTAAGAATTCTTCTCCTAAAATATATTTGTTAAAAGCAAATTTAATATCAAAAACAGTCGCAAGTTGCCCTTCAATCATCATAATTTCTTTGGAAGTAAAACCTTTCTTGCGCAAACTTTTCGCATTGATATGAGGACTTCCTTCCAAAGTGGCATGTCCTTTCACATAATTGATAATATCCTTGATTTGAGCTTCACTATAACCAAGATTTTTTAGAGCGGGCGCAATTGAAGCATTGGCAATCTTGAAATATCCACCACCTACCAACTTCTTGAATTTAACAAGAGCAAAATCAGGCTCAATTCCCGTTGTATCACAATCCATCACCAAACCAATTGTTCCTGTGGGAGCTATCACAGAAACTTGGGCATTTCTGTATCCATATTTTTCACCCATCTCAAGCGCCTTATCCCAAGCCTCTTTTGCAGCATTCAAATACTTTGACGAAACAAATTCAGAATTGATACCTTGAGGCTTAACAGTCAATTTTTCATATTCATTTTCAGAGGAATTATAAGCTGCTCTACGATGATTTCTAATAACCTTGAGCATATGTTTCTTATTCTTTTCATATTTATTAAAAGGACCCAATTCTCGAGACAGCTCAGCAGAAGCGGCATAAGCTTCACCCGTCAAAATAGCCGTCAAAGCTCCGCAAAGTGAATAACCTTCTTCAGAAGCGTAAGGTATTCCCATTTTCATCAACAGTGATCCGATATTGGCATAACCAAGACCAAGTGTTCTAAAATCAAAGCTTTTAATCGCCAATTCTTTTGAAGGAAATTGAGCCATCAAAACGGAAATTTCCAAAGTGATTGTCCAAAGCCTGATAGCATGTTTATACCCTTCAATGTCAAACCTTTTAGCTTCAGAATCATAAAATTTGATCAAGTTAAGCGATGCCAAATTACAAGCCGTATCATCCAAAAACATATATTCCGAACACGGATTTGAAGCGTTAATTTTTCCATCTTCAGGGCAAGTGTGCCATTCATTTATAGTTGAATCGTATTGTATCCCAGGATCGGCACAAGACCAAGCTGCATAGGCAATTTTATCCCATAATTTCTTAGCAGAAATCTTTTTATAGATTTCACCGTCTTTTCTGTTTCTTAAAGCCCATTCACCATCATTTTTCAAAGCTTCAATAAAATCATTGGGCACTCGCACAGAATTGTTGGAGTTTTGCCCCCCAACCGTTGTGTATGCTTCTGACCTAAAATCGGTTTCATATTTTCTAAAATCAAATTCCTCAGGTTTCATACCATCTTGAATTTGCATTAACACTCTTTTGATATAATTAAGTGGAACATGCTTTTTGTTAGCTTTATAGATCAAAAGTCTTAACTCTTCATTTTGTTCGGGATCAATTCCCTTTTCAAAGGCACTATCAACAATTTTTTTCAATTCTTCATAACAAATATGACTACCGGAAACAAGTGCCGCAACTTTTTGTTCCTCAATCACTTTCCATTCCACAAACTCTTCAATTTCCGGATGATCCATATCAAGACAAACCATTTTTGCCGCTCTTCTGGTAGTTCCACCCGATTTAATCGCTCCCGCCGCTCTATCAAAAACAGACAAAAAGCTCATTAAACCTGAAGATTTTCCTCCTCCTGACAAATTCTCATTTCCTCCTCTGATCGCTGAAAAATTTGTGCCTGTTCCAGAACCATATTTAAATAATCTTGTTTCTCTTGTAACCAAATCAAAAATTCCACCTTCATTAACCAAATCATCTTTAACAGCCTGAATAAAACAAGCATGTGGCTGTGGTCTGGTATAAGCATCCTTGGATTTTTCCAACTCTCCTGTTTCAGGATCAACAAAATAATGCCCCTGAGCTTCAGCATTTATTCCATATGCATGAGCAAGACCGGTATTAAACCATTGCGGAGAATTAGGTGCGGCAATTTGCGCTGTAATCATATATTTCATTTCATCCTCATAACTTTGCGCATCTTCCGCCGTTTCAAAATATCCATACCCTTCACCCCAATGCCTCCAAGTCGAAGCCAATCTGTTAGCTACTTGCTTAATTGAAGTTTCAGAACCCAACACCACTTTACCACTTAAGTCTTTAACAATTTGACCAGCCTCATTTCTCTGCGGTACACCTTTTTTTCTACAATATTTTTGAGCCAAAATATCAGTGGCAACTTGCGACCAACTTTTTGGCACCTCAACATTTTTCATTTCAAATACTACTGATCCATCCGGATTGGTGATCTTTGAAGTACGATAATCAAATTCAAAGCCCGCAAAAGCATCTTTATCCGCTTCTGTAAATTTTCTTTGAATCTTCAAACCCTTTCCCGGATTTTTGATTTTTGATTTTGTGGTGTTTTCATTCATGTGGTTATGGGGTTACAATTTGTGAATTTTATTTTATAATTTATTTATTTTTTATTATTTCTTTGAACAATTTATTTGTTCATAACTACCTTTTTCTTTAAGATAAGGCAACTACCCTCAATAAATGATTTCACAATATATAGGGTATTAAAATAAATAAGAACACTATATATAGTAATCAATAGTTCTTAGCCAGAATAGCGTTTCAGAAAAAAACTAGCAAGAAAATGTTATCAAAAATACTTGCTAAATTTTAAGAAAAGTTGAATTAAGATTTAGGAACATCGATATAATCTCTATCCTCCCCTGAATCTTGAGCTGTTGAAATTTTGTCTTCATTCGATTCTTCAGCTTTGACCTCGGATCCAAATTTGCCATCAAAAACATATTCCTTTGGGTCAGCGTCAGGACTTGATTTGATTTTCACTTTCTTAGTTTTTTGATCATATTCAAAACGATAATCCACTCCTTGATATGGAATAGTGCCACTGTGCTGAGAGTTTTTCAAACGATGCATAACTTCTCCCACTATAATTTGGGGAATATTACTAACTACAGATATCAAATCAACTTCTTTTTCAATTTTCTTAACTTCATCCAACATTATATCAAGATCAGCTTTAGAAATTTTTTCCGGATCTCCAATCTTAGACAAAGCTGCGCTCATTATTTCCACTTTTTCAGGATCCAAACCCGGCTTTTCCAGCTTTTTACTGATTCTTGCCACAATATTTATTAATTCATCCTTTTTCTTCTCAAATAATCTTTCAGCTCTATGCTTTTTGATAGCCTCTTTCTTTAATTTTCTCAATTCTCTCAATTCAGCTTCATCCAAACGCTTTTGTCTTTGCATAACTTCCTTGGCTTTATGGACCAATTCATCAATATATCGGATAGAAGCATTGACAGAGTCTGTCCTTGGTTCAGTTTTAAAAAGCTTTTGTCTAATTTTACCTAATTCATCAATTCTGGAATTTATATTCGCGTCTTCCTCTCGATCCATTTTTTGATCAATCTTCCCAGTATTCATACCACCGGCATATGCTATTACATCGGTTGCTTTTTCACCCACCCAATCCAAATACCCCATCTTCGTTTTGTCATCTACCCTTCTATGCTGACGGTACATCTCTAAATCAAGCTGCAGTCTCAAAGAAAAATTTCTCGCACTGATTAAAAGCTTATCTCGCTCTTCCTGATTCATCACTTTCTCAGCTGAAGCAGCAATTTGAGCTCGTTCTCTCGCTCCCAAATCAGCAACAGTGTCATCAGCAACTCTCATTCTGGTTATCATAGTATCCTCACCATATTGTTCTTTTGCTTCTTTTGATTCGGCTTTTAATGCTTCCTGCAATTCCCGAAATTGGTCATATGCGTTATAAACCTCATACATAGCACCCAAAACAAGCAGAACTTTTCCAGCCACTCTAACATATTTTAATATTTGTCCTGTTTTGGAAGTAACTTCGGAAACCTTCAATCCTGCTCCGGCCGCCTCAGACGCAGTCACGTAACCTCTAGACGTATCAATGGCCGTATCCCCAACTCGCACCACTGCCTTTACAGCCTCTTTAGCCCTACCGGCACTTCTGGCAGCAGCTTCCGCTGACTTCTTGGCCCCACCAACACCACTTGCAGTTTTTTTAGCTGCATCGGCAGCCTTCTTTGTATTTGCCGCCGCTCTCGCAGCTTGTTTTGTCTTATTGGCACCCTCAGCTGCTGTTTTTGCCTTCTGCGCAGCTGAAGCCGCAGCTTCAGTTTTTTTCGCTTGAGCAGCGGCTCTAGCCGCCTGCTCTGCCGCTATCCTAGCCTGCTCCGCCAGTTTAGCAACCACTTCCGATCTCAGTTTTGATAAAACCTGATACACTTCTCTCCTGGCAAATTGCAAAGCTTCTGATTTAACTGGACTTTTTCCAATTTGTGAACAATATCTTAAATAATTTTGAATAGCCTCTTGTGCTTTCGAACCAGCTATTCTCGCCGGCGCATCCAACTCTTTACCTAATAGCTGTAAACCTTTACCCAAATCATCTACTCCACTTAAAAGTTTTTTCGATAATTTTACCGCTTCTACAGTTGCTTGCCTTTCTAATCCCGGAGGAGTACTCATGTTTGTTTAATTAAGTTTATTAAGTGTTTTTTCGAAGAGTTTTACAATTTCTTTTTCATTAATCACAGGTTCTTCAACATCAACCTGTAATGCTCTTCTTATTAAATAAATAACTTCCATATTACCCGCTTTAATTTGTTCCTCTATCAACTCAAAATCTTCATCAGACAAAGTCTTTTGAAGCTCTCTGGATGCCCTCATATTCGAAACCAAAGTCTCAAATCCAAATTTTTTATCCAACTGTTCTCTTGCCATTTATTAAAATAAAGTTATCTTTTAATTATAGCAGAAATAAAATTAAACTTCAAAAAAAATGCAAATTACAAGTCCAAATTTTCAACATCAACAAAACATTCCCAGAAAATTCACCTGCCAGGGAGAAGATATTTCACCTGAACTTAACATATCTGATGTACCGAAAAACACAGCTTCACTTGCACTTATCAGTGATGATCCTGACGCACCCAACGGTGATTGGGTACATTGGTTAATCTGGAATATCGCACCTGAAACAAGCAGCATTGCCGAAGGAACTGACAACAGCTATGCAACCCAAGGCATTACCAGTTTTGGCACATCAGGCTATGGCGGGCCTTGTCCTCCATTTGGAGAACATCGCTATTTCTTCAAATTATTTGCATTGGATAAAATGCTGGATATACCCCCATCCAGCAAAAAACAAGACCTAATTAAAGCAATGCAAGGTTACATCATTGATGAAGCAGTCATAATGGGAAAATACAAAAAAATCTAAGACTTTACAAAACTAAAAATAATAAGTAAAACAATTTCTTGTAATTATTGAAAATGGAAATAGACGAGCTAGATACAGGTTGGGATGATTTCGATATGGAAGATTCCAAACCGAACAATGAAATGGTTTTTGAACTTTCAGATGAAGAATTAAAAATTGCAGAAGAACAAGCAAAATCATCTTATTTTCTTGAAAAACTCTGCCAAGAATTGAACATTTTAGTGGAACTTTGTGAAACTTTAAAAAATGAAGCTAACAATACTCCAATCGAAAAATGGAAATATTTATCAAAAGACTTGATTTCAATCACCAACAATTGCATGGG